>JACZUZ010000143.1 GCA_022572905.1 Candidatus Zixiibacteriota bacterium
GCCGCAGGCTGGTGGATTTGAGACATAGGCGCGGTAATATGATTTGCGATAATAGTAACAGGTCATTCTGAATCCGGCTGGAGCCCAGAGTATCAAGAAAGAGGGGCTATGCGGAATCCACGACGGCAACCATGCCGGAAAAATGTCTCGACCAAAAAACGCGATTAGATCGGGCGAATAGAACGGCGAAATATAATGAGCGCCAGTTCCAGTGAAGACATAATGTTCGTTTTGAAAGGCCGCCCAGGTGGAATAAATAACAAACGCCGCCAACCCGATTCCCACTGCAACCGGTTGAATCCACCAGTAATCGGTGCGATAAGTTCGCCCGGTGCGACCGGTGCGACCGGTGCGACCGGTTCGACCGGAACGTCCGGGGCTACTCCGGAGCACACTCGCCTTTCAGCAAATGCACGCGAGGTCTATGACGTAACTGGCGCGGGAGACACTGTGATCGCTGTTTTTACTTCCGCGATTTCAGCGGGAGCCACGCTTAAAGAGGCTTCAGTTCTCGCCAATACGGCCGCGGGAATGGTGGTAGGAGAAATTGGCGCCGCTACTGTTTCGAAGACACGACTACACGAAGAATTAAAGAGTTTCGCCGGTGAAGACGCGCTCAAGATCTGAAGAGCTTCTTCTATCCTGACAGATGTTTACCGCCTGATTCCTTCAGAACAAATCTTTATCGTCTTCAAGTTTTGCTTGACTCCCTCAGTATCCTCGCATAGCTTTATGGTGAAATTGAAGGCGAAGTCCCAGCCAGCCGTCGGTGGAGGGACGAAAACCACAAGTAGGATGATATTGTCATGAAACGCATCAAATATTTAGTGTTAGTAATTGCGATTATCGCACCGACGCTGGTTCAGGCGCAGTTTACCTTTTTGAACGATACGGTTAGAATCGAGGGCGGTCCTCTCAGGATCGGGGTATCTGTACCGCTCCAGGTTTACCTGTATAACGAAAATATAATTACGGCGTTCACTCTAGGCTATATTTTTAAGCCTTTGGATAGCGGTTTCGCTGTCTTCGATTCTGTAGTGTGGGTCAATCGATTTGCGGATCCGCAGGTACTTCAAGTAAGAACTTCTCAGTTCCCGAGGCATGACGACCTACCTCCTGATACGGTTTTGACCGGGGCATTAAATCTTGGCGCGGGAGGGTCGGATCTGTCTCCCGGGGCCGATGTAATGGTGAAGATATATTTTACGGGAGTTCAAACAGGATTTATGGAGATTGATAGCGGGTTTGTTGATCCTGCAGGGCAATTCTTCCTTGCTTACAAGGATGGAAGTGCGCACCATCCCCATTTCTTCACACAACCAATTGAAATCCAATCGGGGCCGCCTCCTCCGCAGATTTCATCATCCGCTGAAGTAGTGAGGGTCGCTGGTGGAGATATAATTGAGATTGGTTACAGCGGATATTCACTTGATTCGATTCCTTTGACTTACGAATTAATTTCTCTAGTGGGTTACGATGATTCAACACTAACTCCCAGCATAGTTCCAGCTTTTTCCGGAGGAGAGTCTCCTCAACTTAGTTGGAATATCACCTCTGGGGATGTCGGTATTTGGCTTGTAACTGTCGGAGTTTGTGATACTCTGGGTCAATGCGATACGGCTCTGGCACGGATTGAAGTCGTGACTTCACAGGACTATCTGATTGACTACGATTGGACTGAAATTACCAGTTCTATGAATGCTACCGGTTTGAGTCACGGCAATCTCGATGGCGATCTGTACCCAGAGGTAATTGTAACTGGCGATGTCTCGATCCATAGCGGCTCACTCAAAATATACGATTTTCTGGAGGGATCAGGATACACCGAGTTCCTGGATGTTGACGACGACAGGCCGAAGATTGGATTGACCATGGGTTTTCTGAACGGCGATGAATACCTGGATTTTGTACTGAGCGGGGTGAAGGATAATTTGGACCCCCAATGGGGTGTGGGAATCTACCATGGACAGGAATCCGGAGTTCCCGTTTTGATAGATGACACCGAAGATGCGAAGAGTTACGAAGCGGCTGTATTGGCTGACTTTACAGGTGATGGCTGGCTCGATTACTTGGCTATGAATGTCATCACTTTATTTCAGGGGACTCCAGATCTCTACGTTTACATCTATGAGGGCGACTCCGCCTCGATGTTTCATTCAATCGGCCAATTGGCCCTCAATTCGGCTCCGAGATCAATTAATAGCGCCGACTTTAATAATGATGGATATGAGGATCTCGCAATCGGAACAATTGATGGCGTTAGTATATATCTTAACGACGGTGTCGGTGGATTCTCGAATTTTGCGAATTATCCCCAGGAATACGGTGTTGTCGATATTCAAATCACCAATCGCGGTAGCGATTTCAATAATGATGGCGAGTTCGATCTGTGCGTAGCGACACCATCGGTTGGGGGATCAGAAAGCGAAATATTCGTTTATCTAGGGGACGGAAACGGTGGATTTAGCCCTCAAAAAATCAGAACGATAGCCGGGCAAGTGTTTGGAAATACTGTCGGAGACTTCAATAATGACGCTATCCTCGACATCGCTTTTGTAAATGGCTCCAGGAAATATTTTGGCATCCTCTTTGGTGATGGCGACGGAACATTTACGAACGAGATTAGGTACGATGTGCCAAATTTTGCGCCAAGAAGAATTGATTGTCTGGATATGGATTTGGATGGAGACCTCGACATTGCTATAGCCTCATATATAGCCGGAGTAGGACAGTCATTGTATTTCTTTTCCAACGAAAGCAACCCACCGGGCTATTCGGTGGCGGGGCTTGATATTTTGGGTAGTGATAACGCTCAGATTGAGCTGACTTCAAAAACTGGGCGTGTCTTGAATCACATTAGCAGCACGATCCCCAGCGGCGAATACTATTTGCGTAACGCTGATGGCAACTCGCGAATAGATGATTTCGCATGCGTGTCTGTTGTAGAATCCGGAGAGTATAAGCTAGTAGTTTCTCCCAAGAACAATCTCCCGCAAGGCTACCCGTTTTCACTCGAATACACATTGGGTGGCATGAAGCTTCGTTTGGCGAAAGAGGCGCCCATGAATTCTTCCGGGTATATATTCAAGATTAGCCCCGACGGAAATTCCGGAGCGCTCCCTGTCAACGGCGCTTTCTCCTTTTTCAACACTCCAACATTCTTATGGAGTGGCGCGGGGCCGTTTGATTTTGAGTTAGCTACCGATATTGGATTTAATAATATCATTCACAACGCGCAGATAAATGAAACGATTTATTCATTACCCCTAACTCTTTCCGCCCCGGATACAACAATTTATTACTGGCGAGTGAAACCTGTCGCCGCTAACGAATTCGAGTCAATTTACGCACTCAATATTATTCCGGGAGCGAATGGCTCTTGTGGTGATGTTGATGGCGGAGGGTCCGTCAATATTGGTGACGCAATATTCTTGCTTACCTATATTTTCAGAAATGGCGATGCCCCGGACCCTATCGGACGCGGCGACACGAACGGTAGCGGCGATGTCAATATCGCTGACGCCACGCATTTGATAAAGTATATCTTCATCGGCGGCTTACCGCCAATCTGCCAATAGCGCTTCACAGAATTCAGATATATACCTCCTTGACAGCCGATGTCTGGCGCCCTTGTTTGTCGCAAGAGTCGGATGTGCGCTCTACTTCTGTTTCTAATCTCTAATCAAAGAGCTTTCATGGCGGAAAAATACCCACAGACATTTGAGAACCATTTCAGATTCGTTCCGCTATATCATTTCGTTGTCTTTGGCGTGTTTTTTGTCAATCTTATCTGGTCGATCGTGCGGGTTGTTCAGAATTTTTCTTACCATTCGGCGTTCCTGGTTCTCGTGGCTATCGCTTTGATTCTATTGTTTTATTTTACTCGCGCATTCGCTCTTAAGGTGCAGGACAGAGTCATTCGGCTGGAAATGAGTGTGCGCCTCGAGCGGATACTGCCAGATGATTTGAAATCGCGCATCGATGAACTCACTCCTGATCAGCTGATATCTCTGCGCTTCGCCTCTAATTCTGAACTCCCTGGACTCTGTCGAAAAATTCTGGAGGAGAAAATCACTGATCGCAAAGAGATCAAAAAATTGATAAAGGACTGGCAGGGCGATTATCTGCGAGTGTGAGGATTTTTAATCCTTCTTTAGTGTAACAAAATGTCCGCAGTGACTTCGACAATAATTCCCAGAACGCAGATAGCCGAAACCGTTCGACGTATTCGTCGTCAGGGCGCCGGGCGTGGTAAACGCGCCTCAATAGTCTTCACTAACGGCGTTTTTGATATCATTCACGCTGGTCATGTGGACTATCTCGTTCGCGCAAAACGATTGGGCGGATATCTGATTGTTGGAGTTAACAGCGATTCGTCAGTGCGCAGGCTCAAGGGCGATGGTCGGCCATTGCAGTCCGAGCGCGATCGCGCCAAAATTGTAGCGGCGCTGAAGCCGGTTGACGCCGTTGTATTATTCTCTGAAGACACGCCCGAAAACTTGATTGAGCTTATTCGCCCCGATATTCTGGCAAAGGGCGCCGATTATAAGCTGGCCGAAATCGTGGGGGCGATGTTTGTACGCTCGTATGGCGGCAAGGTCAAGCGCATCGCCCTGACCAGAGGCCGTTCGACTACAGCGTTGCTCAGACGCATGGCCTGATTTGCTTAGCAAAAATTTATTGACAGACGACCACAACCGGGGCTATTGTTAAAATCGTATGGATACGCAAGACACGACATCTTCTAAAGAGACAGTCTCGAAAGAGACAACCCCCGAAGAGGCAAAATCTATCGAGACAGCGGCCAAAGATGCGAGCGCCGTAGATTTGATCTCGAAAGATGGAGCGGCCAAAGAAGCGGATACCGAGGAAGCCATTGCCACCGAAAAGGCCACGAATCAAGCGGTAGGAAAAGTAAGGGTTTCCGATGAATCGGTCCCGAGAGATAAGTCCGCAACCCAGAAAAGGGTTGATCCATTGACCCTGGTGGATGACAGTTATTGGCCCGCGCGGGCGCTTCGCGCATTGCGAGAAAGCCGTTTTTCGGAGGCTATTACTCTATGCGACGCCGGATTGCATGACGATAATCCTGCGCCTATCTCGGGTTTCTTGATCAAGGCTCAGGCCTTGGCATCGCTTGGCAGACTTAAGGATTCGCTGTCCACTTTGACTGACGCTTTAAGCGCTGACCCTGAGAATCAAATGGCGTTCAAGCTTCTGGGGGATATCCATTTTGCCGAGGGTGAGGAAGAGGCGGCTATGAGCTACTATCGCCGAATTCACAGCCAGCGTTCGCAGGAAGATACAACCGGCATTGCGCTGGAAATCGGCGCTCCGCTTTCAGCCGCTCTCAAAAAGGTCTTCATGTCCAGGACCACAAGCAACGCTATTGACGATACTAGCGAGAGGGCTTCGCAAAAAAAGGCCACACAAAAAAGGTCCTCACAATCGGGCGAGCCGAAGATAGCCCCGAGTCCGACCTCGGCAGAACGCAGGCCATATCAGGTTGAAGAGCAGGAGACCCCGGACAATGTTGTCGAATCGGTTATAGAAAAGACCGAAGAACCCACTCCGAGCGGCGTGTTGAAAAAGTCTCCATTGAGCGTAGGTCGGAGTTCCGAACGAGTGCAAACGAGCGAGAAACCCGACAATTCCGCCGGATCAACTGATAAAGAACCCACCCCAAGGGGTGGGGCGCCCGTAATCGAGAAGCCACCGGCGCAATCCGAGAAGCCTCCGATGCAGTCGGCGGAGACGCGGATTCAATCCGAGAAGCCTCCGATGCAGTCGGCGGAGACGCGGATTCAATCCGAGAAGCCTCCGATGCAGTCGGCGGAGACGCGGATTC
>JACZUZ010000144.1 GCA_022572905.1 Candidatus Zixiibacteriota bacterium
CAAATCGTGGAGAGGACTTACGCGCGCGGCTTGAGCTGACACTGGAAGAAATCACTCTTGGAGTAAAGAGAACACTACGCGTAAAGAGATTCGTCGCCTGCGTTGATTGTAGCGGAAGCGGAGCGAAAGCCGGAACACGGCCCGAGCGTTGTTCAAACTGCAACGGAGTAGGGCGTGTTAGAAAAGTTACCCGCACAATTATTGGAGCCATCCAGCAGGTGACTACCTGTCCCGTGTGCGGAGGCGCGGGAGATATTATAACGGCGCCATGCGAGACTTGCAAAGGAAGCGGTCGCTATCTGGAAAAAACGGATGTCGAAGTTGACGTTCCCGCCGGTGTCTCAGAAGGAAATTATGTCACAATACAGGGAATGGGCAATGTCGGCCAGCAGGGCGGCGCATTCGGCGATCTTCAAGTCGTGTTCGAGGAAAAAGAGCATGAGCGCTTCATCCGGCGAGGAGACGATATCATATTGCCACTGATTGTTTCGTTTCCCACAGCGGCGCTGGGAGCTAAGCTTGAAGTTCCGACAGTGCGCGGCGTTGCGACGATCAAGATTCACTCCGGAACGCAGAGTGGAAAAGCGATAAGACTGAAGGGAGAGGGAATCCCTCATTTGCGAAGTTTTGGTCGGGGAGATCAGATAGTGGTTATCAATGTCTGGACGCCGAACAAACTTAACGCCGAGGACAAGCGCTTGCTGGAAACAATGAAGTCGGGCGGCTCCTTCGACCCGCCCGAAGCTGGGAAATCTTTCTTTTCGAAATTGCGGGACACACTCGGCGTTTAGAGACTCTTGGTCGAGTCTGAGAGCCGCTTTTACTTGTACGCATTGACAATCAATTCATACATCGTCTAAAATCAATATGACAGCAATTGAAAGCCCTTTGCATTTTGTCCGTCTGATTGTTCCTAGCGATCACTCGGATATTGTGAGTGATTACCTGATCGGTGATCTGATCGAGGGCGTTGAGATTCGAGACGGTGGGAAAAGTAAAATAGAAGTTTGTTTCTACTTGCCGCGCACAGAGACTGAGAATACGCTTGAAAAACTAGACCAATATTACAGTGAATTTTTTCCCGGCGAGACGCAGTTGGAGCGCGAGATAGCGGAGTATGATCAGCGCGACTGGCAAAAAGAGTACCTCAAGTCAGCGCGGGCGGTTGTAGTGAGCGAAAATATTCTGGTTCGTCCCAGCTGGGTTCCGCGCACGGAAGTTTCCGGATTCTCTGGGGATATTGTGATAATTATTGATCCGGGTATGGCTTTCGGAACTGGCGCGCACGCCACGACTCAGCTCGCGATGGTTGTTGTCTATAATAGTATTCGCTCGGGCGAGAGGGTGGCGGATATCGGTTGCGGATCGCTAATCCTATCGATTCTGGCGGCAATGCGCGGCGCCAGCTTCGTAAAGGCTGTTGATATTGATCAATTGGCCGTGGAAATCAGCGCGGAGAACGCGCGGACAAATTCGGTCAACGACAAAATTACAATCGAGCGCGGCTCAACTGACTTGTTACTTGATGACGAACCGTATGACATACTGGTTGGAAATCTCTTGCGCGAGATTATTCTGGTTGAGCTTGATAATATGATAAAGGTAACCCGACCCGGCGGGCGACTCCTCTTGACTGGCCTGCTGGAAACGGATGAAGAGGCGCTTGAAGAGGCTCTCAGGGCGCGCGGAGTTAGCGAATGGTCAATAGTTCATCAGGATGAATGGATATTGTTTGATATTGTGCTGCCGGCATGAATCAGGTAAGGCGCTTGAGACTCCCTAGTGGCGCTTGCGTTGTGCCGAAATTTAGAAATAATTTGATTGGAATTAAAAGATATTACTGTGTCTCCATTTTACTTCGCTGAGTTAAATAAAATATCAGATGATGAATTAACTCTTTCGAGTTCGGAGAGTAAACATCTGACAAAAGTAGTGCGCGCGAAACGGGGCGATCGGGTTATTGTAACCGATGGCGCAGGGATGACATATCAATGCTCTCTTTCCGCAACCAGAGGTGGTGAGTCGAGCCTTAAGATCATAAGTAGATCGCGAAATGTTGGTGAGCCAACGCGACGAGTGACACTCGGGCTGGGGCTGTCTCCCGCTACGAAATTTGATCTGGCTTTGCAAATGGGAGTTGAGATTGGAATATGTGGTTTCGCGCCGCTTATCTGTGAAAAGTCTAAAATGAAAATAGACAGCGCCGAGCGGATGAAAACAAAAATGCGGCGTTGGCGTGAAGTTATGAAAGCATCAATAAAGCAATGCGAGCGCTCGCGGCTGCCTGAAATAACTCTGCCCGTTAAGTTTAAGGATTACTTGAGAGCAATATCTTCCGAGCGCTTGAAAATAATAGCGATTCCAAACACAGTCGGGCAAGATTCCTCATTAGGTTACGAAGCGATAGTGAACGCCAGTCAGTCGATTGTTCTGTTGGTCGGCCCGGAGTCGGGCTTTTCTCTCGCAGAGGTGGAGCTGGCTTTGGCCAGTGGATTCACGAAGCTGATATTGCCTGGCAGAACACTTCGCACTCAGACGGCGGCTGTTGTATTGTCCGCTCTGGCAGTCTATTCCGCCGGTGAAAGAGCCTGAGTATTCGATTTGGCCGGGTTCAGGCGGAGTATTGTTTATTTCGGAGATCGTCCGATATAGAACAGAGAAGGACATCATATAATTATGTCGGAGTATATTTCACAGCAAGCGTTAGAAATAGGTCTGGTGGCGCTGACTGGATTCGCGGTTGGTTCATTTCTAAACGCGCTGATCCATCGTCTTCCGCGCGGAATTAAGTTTGGTCTGAGTCGTTCGCAATGCCCACATTGCGGAGTCACTATCGGTTTAAAAGACAATATCCCCGTAATTAGCTATCTGATTCTCAAAGCCAAATGTCGAAGTTGCAGAAAACCGATTTCGATTCGCTACCCGTTAGTTGAATCTCTGAATGCCGGAGTTTATTTCTGGCTCTATTGGTATTTTGGTTTTAGCTGGGAGTTGTTGGGGCTGTGGCCACTAAGCTCAGCGCTGATTGCCATTATCTTTATAGACTTAGAGCACATGATTATCCCCGACAAAATTACTCTGCCGGGAATTGCGGTTGGGTTAGCCTACTCACTTACTCCCTATGGCATGGGAGCTTTGAATTCGGCCATTGGTATTCTGGTGGGTGGCGGGGCGTTGTATTTGATTGCCCTCCTGGGCGAGGCGCTTTTCAAAAAGGAGAGCATGGGTGGAGGCGATATCAAGATGGCCGCGATGATGGGCGCCTTTTTAGGCTGGCAGAAAGTTATTCTGGTTTTCATGCTGGCGGCGTCTATCGGGCTTGTTATTTCCATCGTTCTCATGGCTATATCTCAGAAATTCAGACGCGAACGCATGATTCCATTCGGGCCGTTTCTGGCCACGGCCTGTTTCGTAGCCCTGCTCTATGGCGACCGCATGATTGATTTCTATATGATGTATGTCCGCGGTCTCTGATTGCGGTTCTTTTCCACATTTTCCGTTTCTTCACTCTCAATCAATCCGCTTCAGCTACCGATAATTGAAACATATGTTTCGATCTCTCGGGAAAAACAAGTACGAAGTAAATGTGCTGGTCAGTCTGGGTCTCCTGGTGGCTCTGTCGCTGAGTTTGGCGTTTGCAACAAATTGGACTCTTCTTCAGTTAAGCCGCTCATTGAAATCAGACTCGCAGGACGAATTGATTGGCGCGCTTATGCGTAGCGGACGCATTCTTGAGCGCTCCCCAGATTTGGATACAGGTCTCAGGAATTTGCGTCGCGCCGAAAACCAGCGCGGCAAGACTTCTTTTGCGATAATGGAGGAGGATGAAGAGTTCCGAACATGGTCGTCTGTTTCGAAAGACTCCGCTTACCTAAGCCCTCCATTGGACGCGTATCTGGCGAAGCTTTCGACCGACGGAGAGTTGGCCAGCGCTCCCTTCACTTACACATATATTGATGACACTCCCTGGGAAATCGCTCACACGACTCTGAGAGTAAACCGGAGTGCGTATGTTCTGATAGTGGCGCGGTACAATCAGAATCTTTTGTGGCTCAACAGTTCGACAGATCGCTCGCTTGCTCTGGGAATTTTGGCAATCGCGCTGGTTGCGTTTTCTACCGTTGTATTTTTCCGCAAAGTCACCCGGCCTATTTCGCATTTGCAATCAAGCGCCGCGACAGTGGGGATTCACGGGGAGAATCCCGAGGACACCATGGATGAAATTGTCTCAGCATATAAGGATACTATCGAAAGGCTTTCGCAAAAAGAGAGCGATTTGATTGAGCTCAACAAGATATTGCGAGGAAAAGTTGGAGATATTGAGAAAGTCAACAAGTTGCTTATCAACTCCATGTCAACGGGTGTTGTGATTCTAGATTGCGATGGAGCTCTTGTCGGCATCAATGAGCAGGCCTGCGGACTTCTGGCTCTGGGAGTGCGAAGCGGAGAGCTCGTTTCCGGAGAAAAGAAAGAAGACTATGTTGGTCTGTTTGAATTTCAGCCTGACTTAAAGCGTTTGGTGGAAGAGTCTCTAATCGACGGCGTTTCAAATCGTCTGGAAGTTGATGTGGCAAACACTGAGAGCGATGATATAACAATTGGTTGCACTGTTATTCATCTGGAGGAGGACGGCGTTGGACGTGGAGTTGTGATTCTGGTATCCGATCAGACAGAGCTGGCGCGGGAGCGCAAGCAACTCGAAGCCAGCCGTCAGTTGACAACTATGGGAGAAATGGCGGCGGGGTTGGCGCATCAGCTAAGAAACTCAATATCCGCGGCCCTGGGCTTTGGTGAGCTTGTCAGGAAGCTTACCGACGCCGAAAGCGTTGCGAGACGAAACTCAGACTCGCTGATTCAGGAACTCAAAGAACAGGCGGCGCTTGTTGATCGGTTTCTTAATTTTGCGCAACCATTAGCGTTGAACACGCGAACTTTTGATTTGCGGGAGTTTCTGGAAGAAATTGTCGAAAGCTATCAGGTAAAAGAGAGTCAGCGCGGTCGGGTAGTGGTATCGACAGTGTCAAAAGGAAAAATCGAGGCGGACCATCTGTTGCTAAAGCAGGTTGTTAAGAACCTGATAGACAACGCGCTGGCGGCTTGCGAATCGATCCAAGGAAAAGTTGAAATTTGGGCAAATATAGGCGCTGAAGAATTCTTAATAAGAATAATCGATGATGGCCCCGGAATCAGTCCTGAAGATACCGACAAAATATTTACCCCATTTTACTCCAGTTCACCTTCCGGCTTCGGGCTGGGGCTTCCACTGGCGCGTAGAATAGTGAATCTTCATGGAGGAACGCTCAATTTCGAGCCAAATCCGGATGCCGGGGGAGCGGTGTTTTGTATTCAGGCGCCCACAAAAGCGCAATCCGAGACAGGGGCTATCGAAACGATTTCCTCCCATCTAGCGAATTAAGTTACTCAAAGCGCTTTTTCGATAGTTTTTGCACTGGCGAGGGCTACCGCTTGGCTTCGAAATCGCTATATTCGAATACGGTCAGGTATGTGAGACTGGAATATGCCAGAAAGTTTGTTACGCGGATTTTATATGTGGAGGAGAAATGATTTCGACCAAGGATTTTAGAAAAGGACTTCGTTTAAGCATTGACGGCACGCCGTACATAATTGTCGATTTTCAGCGCAGTAAAGTTGCCCGCGGCGGGGCTACTGTTCGCACCAAACTAAAAAATCTCAAGAATGGTGCGGTAATTGAAAGGACATTTCAAGGCGGCGAAACGTTTCCCGCGCCGGACTTTGATGGCCGGAAAATGCAGTATCTCTATGAGAATACGGGCGAATACACATTCATGGACTCCGAAACTTTTGATCAGCATGCG
>JACZUZ010000145.1 GCA_022572905.1 Candidatus Zixiibacteriota bacterium
ATATGGGGCAGGAACTCGCCTGCGTCGATAAAGACCGCATGCCCGCCGGTGGGTTTGACAATCGGTAAACCCGCTTCTTCTAATTGCGCGCCAAAATAGGCCACCTGCGAAACGCGATATTCCAGATAGCGCTCGTCGAGAACTTCCTCAAAGCCGATTGCGAGCGCTTCCAGATCGCGCCCCGTCAGCCCCCCGTATGTGGCATAGCCTTCGACAAGAATCAAAAGCTCGCGCATCTTGCGAGCCAGCGCGAGATCTCTTGTGGCGATAAACCCGCCGATATTGGCCAGACCATCTTTCTTGGCGGACATCAAAGCCCCGTCGCCAAGATCAAACATCTCCTGCGCAATTGATTTTATTGTACGGTCTTCATAACCCGCTTCATTGCGCTTGATGAAATAACTGTTCTCAGCGAAACGCGCGCAATCAAAGAAAAACGGTATTTCGTGTTCGCGGCAAACTTTTGCGGTTTCGCGGATATTGGCCATGGAAACAGGCGCTCCGCCAACCGAGTTGTTGGTGACTGTCATTATCACTACCGGAATTTTGTCTGCGCCCTTTTCCTTTACGAACGCTTCAAGGCGAGCCACATCCATATTGCCTTTGAAAACAGCCTCTGCTCCATTCTGATCTATGGGAAAATCCAGCGGCACGCCGCCTTTGTGCAGAGTGTTGGCGCGAGTAGTATCGAAATGCGTATTGTTGGGAACAAAATCGCCGGGCTTCAAAATCGTAGAGAAGAGAATATTCTCGGCCACTCTGCCCTGATGCGCAGGTAATATATACGGCATGCGGAAAATATCCTCGACTGTTTTCTCAAAGCGTTTAAACGAACGCGCGCCAGCGTATGACTCGTCGCCTTCCATCATAGCCGCCCACTGGCGAGCCGACATCGCCGTTGTCCCGGAATCGGTCAGGAGGTCTATGAAAACATGCGCGGCGTCAAGCTTGAATAGATTAAATTTGGCTTTGCGGATCAGCTCTTCACGCTCGGACTCGCTGGGAAGCGAAATCTGCTCGATAGATTTTATGCGGAATGGCTCAACCGGCTGTTGTGTTGTCATATGTGTTAAACTTTTTAGTTTGTTTTCAGTTTGAAATCCACTACCACCTGTCCGGTGATTATACCGCGATGATTTTTTATTTCGGGCTTAATGAATTTTTCCAGATGGCTCATGTCCGCTTTTTCAAGCAGGCCAATTTGCCGCAACGCTTCCACACAAACCGCATAAAGCGCCCGCGTTCCGCCATCGGATATCTTGACAACTATAGCGATTTCGGGTTCGCGGAAACCAATCGCCTCAAGCGCCTCGGCGCCTACTTTGTTGATAACGTTACCCGGAAACGCTCTGGCCAAAGCCAGATCAAAGCGTTTGTTTCCGGAAACCATCTCCGGATATGCGCGCATCGCCTCGGCCACGCGATACATGGGGCCATGGCTGGCTGTCGCTATTTTAAGAAAACCCAGAGCAAGATTGTAAATTGGGGCGGCGTAATTGGGCGCGCTGCATCCGTCGATTCCACTCGGCGCTTTGGAGAGATCAGTTTCCATAGTGTCAGACAGAGCGTCCCTGACCGCGACCTGTGTACTTGAATCTGGCTTCAAGTAATCTTCCGGTGAGTCTCCGAGTTTTTTTGCCAGCGCCAGGAATCCGGAATGTTTTCCGGAGCAATTGTTGCGAAGCGGATCTTTGTCTTCGCCTTGGGTGGGATATTCTCCTTCCTGTCGCATTTCACCGGGCCAGTGAGCGCCGCATTGAAGAAACTCAGAATTGTTTCCTGCTTTCGACAAAATCGACAGAGCCGTTTCGCGGTGTTCATCGCTACCGTTGTGCGAGCCGCAGGTTATGGCGATTTCTTTTTCGGTCAAGCCAAACTCATCCGCCGCTCCGCTTGCGATCAGCGGGAGCGCCTGAATAGGTTTGATACTTGAACGCGTGAAAGTCACAGTTTTGGGATCGCCCAGCGAATGAGTAATTTCACCCGCGGAGTCGATTACAACAATATCCGCGCAATGAACCGCTTCCACTCCGGAGCCGCGGGTAATCAGAGCCGCGCGTTCGGATTTCGCCTGCGACGCGATGTTTTCTGAAGAACTATTTTCTGAAGACTTGTTTTCTGTGGACTTATTTTCGGTCATTACTGATAGTTTCGTTGTTTCCATTTTCTCTATTCATTAGCGCCTGTGGAATCACCGGTGTCATCGGTATCATCGGTATCAGCGGACGCGCTGTCAAGCGTCGCCGATTCTATTAGCTCCCTGGTGACTTTGAATCTTCCGTTATGGTAATTGACTACTCTTCTCGGAGCGTTTGGTTTCGATGGGTTCCAGCACCCGGACGTGGCTCCGGAATAATTTGGGAAATCATGGGAGTCGGTCTCGCTTATAAAAACTGTGTCCAAGTCGGTTACAGATAGGGAAACCCAGAGCTCTTCCCCTGTTAGGGAGGAAACCGAGTTGTCTCCACAATCAATCCAGAAAAAACGCAGATCAAATGTCTTTTCAAGTTCGGAATAATCGCCCGCGCTCTGAACGATGATTCTAACAATCGACGAGCCGCTGTCGGGCTGATAGCAAACATTCTCGCGTCCCCAGCGCCGGAACTCTGACAGCGCAACGATTTTCAAAAGTCCTTCCGGGCAGGGTCCCTCGCAAATCGGATCATGGCGGACCTGAAAATACTCCCAATCGCATTGACGCAGGAATTCTCCGGGAATGGCCTCAACGATTTCTACAGCGCGTGAATCATACGCGAATGTAAAATCGAATGCGGCGATAGATAAGTTATGCGAATTGACCGTAATATCAATTGTATCTCGTCTCTCCCCTGACAAATTCAGAACCTTTGATTCTATTACTATCTCAATTGAACTTGAGCCGATCGCATCGGTGGCGCCGGTCGAGTCGCTCACTTGCGACTGCGCTTCCGTCGCAAGTATAGCAAGCCCTACAATGACAAACCTTGCCACGTTAATGAATACAAGCGATTTGAGCGCTATATTTAGTGATTCCCTCTGCAGCAATTACTGCCGATAAAAGAAAACCGAAGCCTTCCGTCGGCTTCGGTTTTCAAAAATCATACTATCAAACAGGTTAACGATTCAGTGATTCTGCTAACGATTACTTGGCGCTATCCGGCTTTGCTTTCTCAGCTTTCTCTTTCGCAACCACCTCAAAACAATATGGCCCTTCCCAGGAAGGATTTGATCCCGGGGCGAACATCCAGGCGCCTCCCGGTGGAATATAGGCGCTGTCAATGCAGAGTGTTCCGGCGCCGACGGCGATCATCTCGAAAGAGAAGTACTTTTTTTCCGTCGTCACGCCCCAGACATTGTTCATACAGATGCCGCCCACCAGAGCTGAATCCGGAAGGTTACCATCCCAACTGTCGACACGCCTTTGAAGTCCGCCCAAATCCCATATCGAACGATCCTCAAAACCGTTGTAGGCGCTGATTGAGCTCAAATGATAGCTTGCCGAATCGGCGTCTTTATCAAAAATGTGGACAACCGATTTCAAACCGTCTTTGCCCGTGAATTGAAAGCCCAGCGTGAAGCCACTTCGCTTGCTGCCATTGGAAGCGTAAACGTCCATGTTAAATGGCACACCTGATTCAATCTTGTCCTTGCCAATCGCTCCTTCTCCGCTAACTTCGACGCGTACGGCTGAAACCAAAGAATCGGTCGCTTGAGCTCTTGCGCTTATAGCGAAACTGCCCACGGCCATACAAATTACGGCCAGCGCTAAGATTTTTCTTGTCATAAATTCCTCCCGTTAAGATAACCTATATTTCGAATATTCTAAAATTCTCAATAATTGACTTATTACAGGTTTTCGGCTGTTCTCAGGATTATACAGTCCAGGGAGCAATAAATATCCCCGGAAACCGAAGTCTCAAGGTACTGGCGAGCGCCAGTCTTGTCAATTACAGATAACCCGTTGCGGGACACGCGGATACGGAGTGCCGGAGCGACGCCTCATGGCGCTTCAATTTTGAGCAGTAATTCAAATAGACCTACGGGCCACATACGGGTTCTGCCCCGTTCAGGAAAATGTAGCGCAACAGCGCGATTATATCGCCGATGTTGGTGTCACCGCTTCCGTCGATATCCCAGCGCTCAGGACACTGGGGAGGGGCGACGAAGATTGAGAAAATATAGCGGATAATGTACATAGGGTCAGCAATTGTAACAAACCCATCAAGATTCACATCGCCTGCAATACAAATCAAGCATCCGCCGCCAGTGTTATCCCTGATAATGAATTTCGCCTCCACGTGACTTAGGATAAACGGGCTAAAAAGAGGATACATGCGTTCATCAACTGTGACTAAGTATTCACCCGGCGCCAGACCGATTATCGTATCAACTATACTGTAGGCGGAGATTATTTGAATACAGACAACGTCCTCAGCGACAACATCGATTTGATAATCAAAAGTGTTGCCATTCTGTGTCATTGTGTGGGTAACATTCCAGCATGGAGTAGACAGAAAACCGGATACTGTGATGATTATAGTGTCTTTAGATTCCGGGCTGGGTGTTGAGACTGAAATTTTCGGAAATGACGCCTGCGCCGTAGCGCCAAATAGGCAAAGCGCCAGCGACGTTACCAGCACAATTGTTATCCGTTTCATCAGATGTCCTCCTGGCATTTCAAATGCCGTATGAGTTTTTATGTTCGCGGCGGCAAACTTTTGCCTCACTCCCGGGAGGTGGGGAGACACTTAAAATATCGCGGACGGTGGGTGTTTTAGCAAGTGGAAAGTTCGCGGAAAGCGGGGTATTGTGACATGATTATTCAGGACTGCAAACAGACGATGGGCCATCCGCGAAAATGTATCGGACCAGAAATATTGCGTCGCTAATAGTGATCTCGCCGTCGGCGTTAGCATCAGCCTCACGCATACATTCTGGTTCTAATCCGCCTCCAAAGATATATTTCACCAGAAAAATAGGATCACCAATTTCGACTTCATCGGATGCGTTGGCGTCACCTGCTATGCATAAGAAACACGGCGAAATATCGGAGCTGTCTCCTACGACGAATTGAATCAACGAATCACGTGTAAAGTAAAGCGTGCTATCACCCCAATAGTAATTCTCAACAATTCTTAGTGTATAGAGTCCTGGTTCAGCAATAGAAATACTGTCGAATAGTGTGTATGGGACTGGAACTGTAAAACAGCCATCACCGTAAGTGGATATGTCAAAGACTACACTATCTCCGGACTGAAAAAGTGAGGTCGTGCTTGGACCACAATCATGAGGTAACATTCCATTGGAGAGAATTGTAAACACTACCCCGGGCTGCGGGTTCGCAGGTTCTACAACGATGTCGAAAATCCAGGCCTGTACAGAACTCGCACAGAACAGAACAACCATTACAGCCAGCCCCACACATATTGCTCTAGACTTCATAATCAAATCCCTCTCAATATTTCATAGTATCCCGGCACACCTTAAGCGATAGCAGACACGGGCCTGCCAAGAGAAGGGGTATTAGAAATATGGTATAACGGAAGTTTCTTAGCAAGTGATGTTTTCGAGAACGATAATGCGCTCTACCCGAACAACTTGCGCCAGAGGATTATGAGCGGGTCGAAGTAGCGGTCGACTACGCGTTCCTTCAGTGGAATAATAGCGTTGTCGGTGATACTAATATTTTCGGGGCAAACTTCTGTGCAACATTTGGTGATATTGCACAAACCAACTCCGCCTTCTTCATGCAGGAATGGCACGCGGTCGGCGACATCAAGCGGATGAGTTTCCAGACTTGCCACGCGGATCAAAAAACGCGGACCGATAAAGGCGTCTTT
>JACZUZ010000146.1 GCA_022572905.1 Candidatus Zixiibacteriota bacterium
GGAGCGCGAAGAGTATCACTATAAGCCATTCCCGGCGAATCCAGCAGAGCAAGAAACGAGCAAAGAATGGCGCCTATAACAAAAGCCACGGTAATGTTGGATGTTAAAAGCGACGCCAGCATGCCTACAGACAACAAAGCCGCGCCAATCAACCAATATCCCAGATAATTTCCGAACATCAAACCGAGATCGGGATCACCCAACCAGAAGAGAACTACAACATGGCTGAGTGAAAGCGCTAGTGAAGCGGTATAGATCCCGAGAGTGGAGAAGTACTTCCCCAAAGTTATTTCCAGATCGGTTGCGGGAAGAGTGAGCAGAAGCTCATCAGTTCCGCGGCGACGTTCCTCCGCCCATACGCTCATTGTCAGAGCCGGAATAAAGAACAGCAGAAGAAATGGAAAATATTCGTTGAGCTGATCCAGGTTGGCGAGATTGTTCATGAAGAACTTCTCGCGCCAGAAAGCTGCGGCCGCGCTTAAGAAAATAAACAGCGTAATAAAAACATACCCAGTGGGGTTAAGGAAATAGGCTCGCAAGTCTCGTCGCGCAACCGCGAATATAATATTTTTGTTCAAATTCATTTTAGTCTAATGCAAAACCCGAATGATATTTTATTGAGGAATAATTTCCTTGTCGGCGTTTGCGGAAGTGAGTCTGTAGAAACTTTCTTCAAGCGACAAATCCTGCTTAAACTCTTGTGGGGTCCCGTCAAATATCAATCGTCCCTGATGCACAAACAGCACACGATCGGCTATCGCTTCCACTTCCTGTAAAATATGCGTGGAAATCATGATAGTCTTGGACTTACCCAGATGAGTGATATGTTCACGAAACGTGCGAATCTGATTAGGATCAAGCCCGGCGGTTGGCTCGTCCATGATCAACACTTCCGGATCGTGAAGTAGCGCCTGCGCCAGTCCGACTCTTTGCCTGAATCCTCGTGACAGTTTGCTTATTGGTTTGTCCATGACTTCTTCGAGATCGCATTGCGCAGTAACTTCCTTAATTTTCTCTGTAAGTTTCGCGGGGTGCATTCCGCGCACCTCTCCGAAGAAATTGAGCGATTCGCTGGGTGTCATACCCTCATAGAGAGGGCCATTCTCCGGCAGATATCCAAGATTACGGGCGGCTTCCAGGCGTTGAGTATAGATGTCCTTACCGGCAATTTTGCCCGAACCTGCGCTGGCCGCCAGAAATCCACACAGGATTTTAATTGTTGTAGATTTACCGGCTCCATTCGGGCCTAGAAAGGCCACAATCTGGCCTTTGGGAATGGAGAATGAAATATCTTCGATAGCGACAAACGGACCGTAGTATTTACTCAGCCCGTTGGCTTCAATCATCGGTTTAGTATTTGCGAGTTCCGCCATAAGACATGCTATTATACTTGAAGGGTCAAAAATTCGTTGATATTAAGTTCTGGAAACGACCGGCATGAAATCAATTTAACTTTAGGCCAGACTCAATCGACGGTTCCATGTTGGTAAAGCGTTGGATATCAGCGTGTTAGCAGTATCGGGCCTTGACGCCTGGTGACTAAAGTTCCGTATCAGTGGACATCCCATACGGTATCTCACCGCACAGGCTCCGAATATATAAGAGCCCCGGATTGTGCGCAACCATTCCAGGATTTCGGACCAACTCTTTGAATATAAGCTTCGGCGATTTTTAGCCGACTAGATTATGTATTGTTAATCTTGTTCCGGGAATGAGAGTCTGACTTATGGATTCCGTTGAATTGTAACCGGTTAGCGGAGAATTAGCTTGCCTGGAAATCATTATTATGTATACTACAGATTGAGCGCTAACATTTCTAGATCGCCTCACTCACAGAGGTGTGTTAGCAAATAGAACATGAATCTAGAAAGAAACCAGTTCGCGCTACCTCATTACAGCCTAATTTCCGGCGCAAATCGCTCGGCTTCTTACAAACCATGAAGGACTCCAAGATGACCATGAAGGCTCTAAGACTACGCTCAATCATACGTTTGCCTTCGCTGATAGTCTTTCTGATCTCGTTCTCCTCGGTTAGTTTGTCTGTGAATAATTTGGCGGACGCGGTTCCTTTGAATTATCATGAATTACAAGAGAGCTTCCGAGCTTTTCGCGAAGACAATAAACTCGCTGCACCAACTCAAGGTCCGACCCCTTTCATACTTGATAGCGTTGCGGCATTTGATGTGGGAATTCGGGGTAACGACTGCTGGGGGTGGAAGTCGTCGCTCGGCGATCAGTATGCGATCTATGGCGTGGACAGCGGCATAGTAATCGTGAGCGTTAGTACTTTTTCACCGGTAGCTTTTGCGCGGGGACCGAATTGCATCTGGCGCGATATGGCTAGCTGGGGGAATTATCTGTACTCAGTGACAGAATGTACGGGACCAAACGAAGGTTTGCAGATAATCGATTTGAGTTTCTTACCCGATAGTGTTCATGTCGTGGGCGCTTTTCCGGTTTGGGACGGAGCAGGCAGTCAGGTATCACATAACCTTTCTATTGATAGCATTAAGGGATTCATATATCTGGAAGGAATCAACGTACTTGGCAAATCCGTTTTCATTCACGATCTGGCCGACCCGGTCAATCCAGTATATCTGGGATCTTTCGGACCGTTGGCAAGCCACGACATCTATGCTTACAACGACACTGTTTATCTTGCTGAAGGATCGAGCCATAGTTACTCGATCTGGAATTTATCAAACAAAATGTCACCAGAGTTATTGACTCGCTTTTTTGTTCCAAATAATGGATACGCCCACAATATCTGGCCGACGGATGACAGGCGCCATGTTGTAACGACTGAGGAAACTGCCGGCCACACATCGAAGATTTGGAATGTTGAAGACTTTAGTAATGTGGTTCTGGTGGGAGAGTATCTGGGACCGGGAGGACTGTCGCACAACGCCCACATTGTCGGCGACTACGTTTACTATTCACATTATGAGACGGGAGTAACAGTTGTCGACATAAGTATTCCGCATTGCCCGCGCGAAGTTGCCCGTTATGACACATGGCCATCAAGTGAAGGCTCTGGTTTCGGTGGCGCCTGGGGAGCTTTTCCATTTAACGACGACAGCCTTGTTTACGCGTCTAATGTAGACGGTGTCATGTATATCCTGAAACTAAGGGCCGATAGTAGTTTTGTAAATACCGAACCTGACACCGATAGCGACGGTATTGATGATATCTGCGACAATTGCGTCGCTATAGCGAACATCGACCAGGCCGACAGCGATTTTGACGGCTTGGGCGACGCATGCGATAATTGTCCCAATGATCCGACCAACGATCCCGATTCAGATGGAATCTGCAACGACATAGATAACTGCACATCTCTTAGTAACCCCGATCAAACGGACACCGATGGTGACGGATTGGGAGACGTTTGCGACCTATGTCCGAACGACTCTCTTAACGATGCCGACAGCGATGGCGTATGTGCGGACGTCGATAATTGTCCGGATGTATCAAATTCCTTCCAGGCGGACGCTGACGGAGACGGTGTGGGTGACGTCTGCGACAACTGCCCGAATGACGTAATAAACGATCCGGATGAGGACGGGCTTTGCGCGATTGTCGATAATTGCCCATACGACGCGAATGCTGATCAAGCTGACTCCGACGGCGACGGCGTCGGCTACGCTTGCGACAAGTGCCCCGGGTTTGATGATAACCTTGATCAGGATTCTGACGGTATTCCCGACGCCTGCGACGCCTGCCCGGAAATTCCCGATCCCTGCACATGCTGTAATTTGCCAGGAGACGCTGATGGGGGTGGTGATGTCAACATCGGTGACGCCATCTTCATTGTGAACTACGCATTTGTTTTAGGCAGTCCGGCGCCGCCTTGCTGTGACGAGGCTGACGCGGACGGTGGAGGCGATGTTAATATCGGTGACGCAATTTTCATCGTGAGATTCGCCTTCGTTCCCAGTTGTCCGCCGCCGAGTTGTCCTGACCCCGGCCTGCTTGTGTGTCCATAGAATCTACGCGACCAGAACGTAAGTTATTTATCCTGATCTTTTGTAATAGCTTGTTGCAATTCTGCGGGGCTGATATATTCGTTTAGTGAGGAGCGCGCTTATCCTTGATGAAAGGGAATTTGTGAAGAGCTATAGAAAAGAACTCTGGTTCAAGACCCGAACCCGTCGCGAGATGATCAACATAACTCCCGATGTAGAGGAATGTTTGCGCGAAAGTAAAGTGAGCGAAGGTCTGGTTCTGGTTAACGCTATGCATATTACCGCTTCGGTATTCATAAATGATGACGAGCCTGGCCTTCACCACGACTACGAAAAATGGCTCGAAAGACTCGCTCCCCACGAACCGATTGACCAGTACCGACATAATGATACAGGCGAGGATAACGCCGACGCCCATCTGAAGCGACAGGTCATGGGCCGGGAAGTGGTGGTCGCTATTACCGGCGGAAAGCTCGATTTTGGGCCCTGGGAACAGATATTCTACGGCGAATTTGACGGACGTCGAAAAAAGCGGGTTCTGGTCAAGATAATCGGAGAATGAGAAAAATCGGGTTGCCTCCGGCGAGCCGCCCTTATTTGGCGAACTATTTTGAAGCCAGCTTCCGGCGCCCTTCTTTTTTCCTCTCGCCTAGTGCGGATTCCATTGCCAACCGATAATAATATTATTAGATAGGTTTCTCCGCCTCCCCGCGAAGCGCGCTCCGGGAGGGCATGCCTTCAAGAGAAACGAGAGACACTTATGAGAGACGCTGTTGAATACTAGTTCAAAAAATAAAATAGAACCGTTTGTCGTAAAGGACTGCTCGTTAATAACGCTTTCCACCGGCCAGCGCGCTATAAACCTGCGCGAACTGTGCGAGCGCATAGCTCATTGCTCTCTGGAAAGTATTGATTATCATTTTTTCGCAACCAAACTGCGACCAGCCTTTGATGATCCCGAATATCCCAATGACTTCGCGGCTTGGGTAAGCTATGTCCTGCATGACCGATCTCTGGCTGAGCGGCTGGGAATGATAAACCCCTTTGAATATCAGGACTCAGAAGGCTTGCGTCAGGAAACTCTTAACGTCGTCGAGGATCATCTCTCATTAACTCAACACATACCCTGGACAACTCCTGAGCATGAATTCATTTTCCTGCGCTCGCAAATGGCGCTCTTTGAAACGGGACGCAGGATTTCAAGGCCCGAAGACTTCGCGACACTGGCGCCTCATCTTTCAACCGGAAGCGTTTATTATCATTTTGTTGAAGCGCGCAGGCGTATTGATGACAGTCGCGATGATTTTTCGGTCTGGCTTGACGCATTCGGAGACGGATACGCTAATTTGAAGGAAGCGCTTTCACGGGTTGATTACTATTTTTGCTCACTCTCCGAGCTCAAAGATAGAATTTCATTAGTATTTCAGAACGCTTTCGGTAAGAAGGAAGGGATTGTGTCCCGATGAAAGCGACTCTAAACGACTACTGCGAAATTGTGGGCGAGGAGGTTATTGAGCTTCTAGTGAGACTTGCCCGGCCTTTGAGTAAGAAGAAAGTCGTACACGTCAATTCGACTCGAACCGGCGGCGGAGTAGCCGAAATACTTGACCGTCTCATTCCCGTCATGTGCGAATTGGGTATTGACGCCACCTGGGAGGTGATTGAGGGCAACGATGATTTCTATCAAGCGACTAAGGGCATGCACAACGGTCTCCAGGGAAAAGCGGTCGATATTCCCGAAAAACTGCTCAGGGGATATGAAGAAACGAACCGACAAAACCTCGAAAATCTGAAAGACACACTAAGCGAGGCG
>JACZUZ010000147.1 GCA_022572905.1 Candidatus Zixiibacteriota bacterium
GGCCCGTACGCAGCAACGCTGAATGACTATATACGCCGGGAGCTTGAGTTTGAAAGCGTTTTGCCTTACGAAATCCTGACAGGAAAAGTTCACCCCTGGAATTACGGCAAATACGAGAACCGATTTGTGGATGTCGCCGAAACTCTGCGCCAGTCAATGACAAAGAATCCGCATATGAAAGTGTATATCGCCAATGGATACTATGATCTCGCCACGCCATATCTCGCGACCCAATACACGTTCAGCCATTTAGGTTTGGATAAAAGCCTGCGCGATAATATCACTATGAAATATTACGAGGCGGGACATATGATGTATATACACATCGAATCACTCGCCCAACAACGTAAAGATTTGGTGGAGTTTATGAACTCAGCGATGTAATCGCCAAAGAAAAAACTAATCGATACTTTTGTGCAAACATGGAAAGCAGATAAGACAGGAGGGTATGATTACTAGTGATGAAGTAAATCTAGCTGAGTCCATATTCACTGAGGCCCACAAGTTATATCAATCAGAGAGATTCAAGGAGTCGCTTGATATCTTGGAATCTAATGTTGACATGCTGTCCGACCATTATGGCAAGGAGGAGATAGATCGATGGGTCGGCGGCTCCTACTACTATATGGCAGACCATGCTAAAGCCGTTAAACATCTAGAGAATAGCTATATCAAGGTGCAAGCTTTATCTAATGAGAATAAGATTGCTCACGAATTTTTGATTCTCGTAACTCACTTGGCTGTCTCTTATTTCGAACTCAAAAAGTACTCAGAGGCTCTGAGATACTTTGATGAAGGCGAAGCGTTGTTCGCGCTCTTTAAAGATTCAGAGCATTGTTTTACAAGATATACGTTACGACTTTATAGAAGCCGTTGCTTGAGGATCCTAGAAAGGTACAAGGAAGCGCACAAAATACTTAAGAAAGCATTGAAAGAAATCAGCTCGGCTACATGTGATAAAATTGTCGGTTCAGACCGCGCATGCCTGCTAATTGATCTCGCGATTGTAAGCAAGCATCTCAATAAATTGAGACGAGCGGGAAAATACATTGAGTTAATAAATCTGAGTGATCTACACGAACTGCAGGTTGCAGAATACGCATTCACAAAAATGCTTATCGATGTTTCTAGAGAAAAATTTGAACGAGCTGCACAATGTTTCCAAGAATATAGAGAATCGATTGATAGGTCAAATTACAAAGCGGAAGCTTACTGTTTGATGGGGGTAGCGCAGTATTGTCTTTCTCAACCGAAATCGGCGGAAGAATATTTCCGACGCTCTCAGGAAATGAAATTCACTCTGTCTTGGGTGAGAGAATATAACGAACATTATTTGAATGAAATATCTAAAGAGAGTTAGTTGGTGGAGATAAGTCCGCACTGACTCTACTTAAGCAAAACCATTTTGCGTGACATCGCAATTCCTCCTGAAGTAGCTTTGTAGAAATAAACCCCCGACGCAAATTCACTCGCGTTCCATTCAACACTGACAATCTCCGCAAACGAGAACCCGCTGAATGTTTCTACACGGCGGCCAGACAAATTATATATATCTATTCGCCATTCAGCGGCCTGCGCGAGCTTCAGATCGATTCGTGTTGACGGATTAAACGGATTCGGATAATTCTGCGAGAGTTCGAAACTCGTCGGCAGAGGGTTCTCAGTTTCCTCGCCGACCGAAGTGGTAAAATCCGCCGAAACTGTTTTTTGTTTTGTGTAAATATAGTCACCCGATGGAAGTCCGTCGCCGTTGGCCGCATTCCCCGCCACATAGAAGATCACATCGCCCACGCTTGTATCCGGCGCCACCCACAACACGCTCCATCCCGGAGCTGTATCTGCGACTCCTGCGTCGGTCCCCGGAATTGTTTGCTTGATGTATTGTCTGTTTATGGCTTCGCCATAACGGGTGCGCAGTGAATCACTGACGACCAGCTGTCCGGCGGCTGAATCGCGAATGTCCAGCGCGGTGATCATAAAGCCCCAGCGCCTTTGCCCCTCGCGAGCCAGATCGATTCGAATTTCCAGAGTGTCGCAGGGTCCGTACATTTCCGGACCGGACAGAGTGAGCGTTCCACCCGATTCATTCAGGGGCTTACCAGAATGGCATGACCCCGTGTATCCGCAGCTGAACTCTCCCGGGGAGCCTGTCAAACCATCGAGAGAACCATCGGGCAATGACCCTCCCTGCAATTCTGTTAACACAACACCGACAAGAACAACCGGGAGAGCGACATCAAGAAACCTTTGTAAGCAAAAATTGAGGGGAGTTCTATTTCTCATTCAATTAGGATCATTTGAGAAGAATCATTTTGCGAGTTAGTGAAACGGCCTCGTATCGCAGGCGATACAGGTATACTCCCGAAGAAAGCGAGCACCCGTCGGCGCTCTTACCGTCCCAGACAACAGTGTGCGAACCGGCCGCTAATTCAGATTGAACAAGCGCTCTTACTTTCTGTCCATTGAGATTGTAAATCGTTAGCTCTACCGGTGAGCGTTTCGGAATCTCAAATCGAATAGAAGTTTCGGGATTAAAAGGATTTGGCCAGTTCTGGCTGAGTCCAAATCCATCAGGCAAAGCCGCATCACTCTCTTCTGTGACATTAGTTTGTAATCTCGGAGTGATCGAAAAATTTCCGCTGTTCATATCATAATGATCAAAATAGTTATAGTTGCGCTGGAGAATAAGGATGCGAACGCTATCCGATATGGAATCCGGAATTTCCCAATTGTAAACATGCAGCGACCAAAATGTTGTATCACCGGGCGGGATAGAATCTATTTGTATCCAGGGTCCATTTTGACCATGCACGGAATACCAGATTTTCCACCAGCGTATGCCATGTGGAATAGACACTCGAAACTCAATTGGGATAACAGTTCCGGCCTCAAAAGAATCTCCGGTGTTTGGGCTTTCTATTAGTAGATGCGCATGAAGATTCAGCGGAGACAAAGAGAGGAGAACAGCCAATATCGCCCCAATTAGCAACCCTTTAAATATTTTGGGCGAGACTGTTCCAGGTAATATCTCTTGAAATCGTTCAAATTTCGTTTTCAGCATTGACTGACTCTCCGGGTGAGGGGAATCGCGGCGTGCGTGATATTAAGATAACCCTGTATCTGATACCGGTCAATTGGTATTTTGGAAGGTTGCCCGGGCGCCAAATCAGCAAGCGGTGAGTTCCCTTAACCGTTTGGGCTATATAATATACACTACAAACTCGCATAACATCCGGTAACGATCTTAATTTCGCATTGAAATACTGATGTACGTCTGGGCGACTCCAGCAATAATCAGTTTTCGCTCAAGCTACAATATACTAGATTCGACCGAAGTCATTGAGCGCCACAGACTTTACGAGTATTATCCAGGCTCTTGCGTCCCTGAGCGCGCTATGTATTTATTAGATTGGTAACATAGGACAATCTTTAAAGAACACCGGCCTCATAATTTTCACTTAATCGTGGCTAAATGAATATTCCGGCGTTAAGGCCATTCAATAAATGGCCCCAGGCATAAATGAGTATGGAATTTTTTCCTTGACGAAGAAGCCCTCCTGGCCTATATAAGAAGTACACAAGAAAGGAGGTGGTTGAATGAAATCAGACAAATGTGAGGTGACTGCTACGTAGAGGCAGCCCAAGTTTTATGCGTTGGGTTCCGCTATGTAAATCCCAACAGTTTACCGACCTGATGGCGCGACTAGCGTCATCAGGTTTTTTTTACCGGAGCAGGAGGGTTGCGAGACGAGTTCATCGTCTCAGTCATAGATATTAAAACCCTACTGATCGCTGGGGTTTTCTTTTGCCATTAACAAACCCTGCTGTTATATTCTGTGATAGGAGTATGGCTTCGGTCAGATATCAAATCAAGAAGAGGCCCACCATGAACGGCGAAAGTAAATTTCTAAAGCGGAGAATCAGACATGGGTGACAAAGGAAGTAAAGATAAGGGCAAGAGAGAAAAACAGAAAAAGGCGATACTTACTCCAAAGGAAAAACGAAAAGCCAAACGAGAGAAAAAGAACAAGTAAATTTCCTGGACTACCCGTAGCTCTAATATCCGCCAAGCGTACGACCTAAAAATAAAGTGGATTCGAGGCGCTAATCGTGTTAAAGCGTTGTGTGCATGTCGTGTGTCGACGTTATCTGTGATGTCTCACTCAGCGAATGTGTAAGGGCCATCTCAGATTTCGATGGTGAATTCATACCCTTGGCCGTATGCTATTGCATAACTTGCGGATCACTGCTTCAATTAGTTATTTCAACAAGACCATTTTTCGTTTTTCTACAAATCCGTCCGCCATTAGGCGGTAAAAATAAACTCCGCTGGTTGCGCTTGACGCATCCCAGATGACTGTGTGATATCCCGCCGGGCGTTCTTCATTGAGCAGTGTAGCCACTTTCTGCCCCAGGATATTGTAAATGCTGATTGTCACAAGAGCCGCCCGCGGCGTTCCGAAAGTGATCTTGGTCACAGGATTGAACGGATTCGGATAATTGCCAATCAGCGTGAAATCATCTGGAACACCACTTTCGCCAATTGATTCAGCGCCAGCGCCTGCTTTGGGCCTAATTACGATACAATCACTGGCCGAAAATTCTGAGCCGTCATTGAGTTTACCCGTCAGGGTTAATCGCAACTGACTTACACCAGACAGATCGCCCAGAGCCGCAATTACTTCAGACCGTAAGAACTTGAGCGTCAAATCTTCGTGGCCGTCGACGGAATCTTCAACACATCCGCATTCGATAGTGAATTCAGGCGGCGCCGAGACATCATCAAAGCCGTGACGAACCGGACCCACACCTTCGAGAGCAAGGGTTGAAACATCCACATCGCGCACGTCAAAGTCTGTTGTTCCGAGTAAAGCCACTGGCAGAACAGCATTGCCATGTGCTTCACGGCCTCTGATGTTGAACGGATTCGGACACGATCCGGGTTTGATGTCGAGGTTGAGGACCTGACTGACTGTCGGCTCACAACCAACACCTAGCGCGCCAACCAATACGCCACACGGACTATTTTGCGGGGAGCCCGGAGATGTTGAATTTAGTTGAAGATCACCAGTTGAAGTGTCGCAGAACAACGGGTCGAGAGAGAAATTATTGTTAGTGTTTTGTTGTGCGCTTATGGGCGCTGTCCAGTCTCCTTCTGCGGTTCCGAATATGTCTGTGCATGAAAACGACGGGGCCGCCGATCCAGAGATATGAAACGCCGAATCTCCGGTCCCAAAGGAAATGATACAATTGTTAAAGAGAGGTTCGGTCGGAGAGGGTTGTCCTGACCTCTGATCGACGAAGAATGAAGATCCTTTACCGCTGGAAGCTCCGTAGAATGTACATCCGTCGAATACGGGCAATGAGCCGTCTTGAATAAAAACAGCGCCACCTAATTCAAGGGCTTTCGGGCGAATCACAGTGCATGAATTAAATGTGGGAGATGAACGCGCAATGCATATTGAACCAGCGTGCGCTCCGCTGGAGCAGTCTTTGAACACGCAATTTGATACGATGGGATTGCCTTCGTCTTCACAGTAGAAGCTTCCACCATAGTGATTTGAAAAATTGTTGGAGAATTCGCATGACTCAATTAAAGGTGAGGCCAAATCCTTACAGTAAATTGCGCCGCCCCGTACTGATGAATTAGCGGAAAACAGGCAATTACGAATTACTGGCGAGGAAGAAGAACAGCGAACAGCGCCGCCCTGGTCAAAGTTGTGGGGCGGGAAATTGAAGGAAAAGCCATTAATAATTT
>JACZUZ010000148.1 GCA_022572905.1 Candidatus Zixiibacteriota bacterium
GGCAATGAAATCACCATGTCCCCGATTTTTTCATGGCGCAAGAACAGTACGCGCTCAATAGAACCAGGATACAAAGGAGCTTCACGCGGCTCAGGCTTATCTAAATAAGGAGATACGACTTTCGCCGCAAACGCCTTGAAGCCATGCTCGATTCTTTTTAATGCGCCACTACTGATGACTATCTCCCTCCGCGACGAGCGTTGTAGTTTGTTTTTGTAAAGCCTGCCCCAAGCTTCCCTTGGCGCTCTTCTTCAATAATCGTATGGCGACATCCGACACTTCCTTCCACTGTATGGAAGCGATACCGTCTGAACTTTTAGATTTAATCGCCCCCTCATCCTGCCCAAGCGGCTTCCAATACTCAAAATGCTCCGAATCGCGGCAAAGAGCCACAACTGGCACGTCAAACGAACGGGCCATGTGAGTCAGAGAAGTGTCGGGTGTTATCAGCAAATCCATTTGACTCAAAAAGGCGCAGGCGCTTTGAATTGATGAACCCTGCGGAATTATCTTGATCTGTGATTCACAGACTCTCTTTAACTCTTCCGCGCGATAGCGATCATTCGCGACACAGAATAAAAGAAATCGTGCGCACGGATATTCGCTGTAAATTTCCGCTGCTGTTTGACGATAACTTTCAACCGGCCAGATTCGCATAGAATCCCCCGCCGACAAATTCAGACCGATCCACAATGTCTGATTAGTGTCGCCGGAATCCTCATCCGCGAGAAATTCTTTCGCTAAAACCAGGGTACACTCCGGAAGATACGGTTGAGCTAATCGCGAAACGCTTTTCGGTTCGATACCCAGGGCGGCAAGAACTTGCGCAAGTGAAAACAAATTATGAACACCGTCAAGAGTTTCGTATGCGCGATCATAATAGCGCGCGAATTTCTTTTTACCGACGCCAACAATACGGGCGACACCGCGCGAAAGACAGAGAGAGACAACTAAGGCTGTATTCGAGTCCGAATCGTTCAGGTCTAAAAGCAGATCGAAGTTTCTCTTGCGAATATTGAACGCCGCTTTTATACCGGGGATAATTCGATACGGAATCGTTTCAACATGATTAAAGCGGGGATCATTAGCGATTAGCGCTTTACTCTCGAGACTTGTAATAGCTGTTATTGTAATCGCAGGATAATTTTCGCGAATCTTGTCAACTAAAGGTAGCGCCACGAACAAATCTCCCAGCTTTTCGGCCAAAAATACGCCTATATGCTCAACCTCGCTCATATCGATTTCGCGATTATCTTTCGCTCCCCAAAGCGCCAGCGCCAACGAACGCGCAAGAAATTGGTAGAAGCGCTTGAGCGCATGTTCCAGAGCGTTGATCATCAGTTTTCTAAGTTCAATTGTTCCAGCTCAATGTATTCAAAAGTATCTTTTCTAAGCTATTGTTTCGAGTTTGCGAAATTGCATGTTGTACAATCGGCTATACAGTCCGCCGACTTTCAACAATTCTTCATGCGTTCCCATTTCTACAACTCTGCCTCTATCAATAGTAATTATACGGTCGGCGTTGCGAATTGTTGAAAGCCTATGCGCGATAACCAAGGCGGTTCTGTTTTTCATTAAGTTGTTTATAGCTTCCTGCACATGGTGTTCCGATTCGGTATCAAGCGCTGAGGTTGCTTCATCAAAAATGAGAATATCCGGATTTCGAAGTAGCGCACGGGCAATGGCCAGCCTCTGGCGTTGGCCTCCGGATAGCCGCACCCCGCGAGCGCCAACTTTCGTCTCGTACTTTTCCGGAAGCTCCATTATGAATCCATGCGCATGAGCCGCGCTGGCCGCTTGAATAATTTCATCCTCGCTGGCGGATTCGACGCCATAGAGAATATTTCCTCTAACTGTGTCGTTAAACAAGAAGGTTTCCTGAGTGACTATTCCCATAAGCGCACGCAGAGACCCGAGCGTCACATTACGAATATCTTCACCGTCAATCGAAACGCTGCCGCCCTGCGGATCATAGAATCTTGGCAACAAATCCACCAGCGTCGATTTTCCTCCACCGGAAGGACCAACCAGCGCCACGACCTCTCCCCGGCGAACATCAAAACTTACATCGCTCAGGACATTCCCCCCGGGGATGTATTCGAAGCAAACGTTTTGATACGTTATTTTATCGCGAAACCCTCTCAACGAAATTGCAGCGGGAGCTTCAATTATTTTTGGTTCCGTATCGATAGCGCTAAAAACTCTCTCCGCGGCGGCCATTCCCTCCTGCAACCGAGCGTGAATTGTCGAAAGCGACTTGGCGGGTTTGATTAAAGAAAACATTGCGACAATGAAAACAAAGAAATCCGAGGCGTCCATATCCCCGGAACCAGTCATAACAGCCGATCCGGCGAACATGAGCAGAACAACGCCAACAATCGAAGCCAGAGTGTCGTTAATTGGTGAAGAAAGATGACGCACGCGAACCATTTTCAAAAGCGCTTTGAAATACCGGTTGGTAGCGCTGTGGAATTTACCGATTTCCCTTTCTTCGGCTCCAAAAGCCTTGACCAGCCGCATGTTTGAGATGTTTTCCTCCAGCACAGTCGTAATATCCGCCATGCGCTCCTGAGTGCGTCCGGAATACTTGCGAATCTTTTTGCCGATGAAATAAATAAACCAGACCAGAATCGGCAGGGTAACCATTGCCATAAGTGTCAATTTCCAGCTAATGATCAAGAGAAATCCGCCAAGCAAAGCAACAAGTGAAACATCAGAAACCAGATGATTGAAACCCACATCCAGCGATTGATTTAGTATCAAGACATCGTTGGTCACCCTGCTCATCAATGAACCGGTTCGTTGCGTATGAAAATAATCAAACGACAATTTCTGATATTTTTCGAAAATTGTATTCCGCAAATCTCTGGCCACAGATTCCTGCACAAAGGCCATATGAAAGCGCTGGAGATAGTTGAAGGCGTTCTTGGCGACGACTATGAAGATTATGAGCAGACCAAAATTGAAAAGCGTATCCAGCGCCGTATCGGCTTCGACCAGATACTCCACACCCGCCTTTATGCTTTCCTTTATCTCAGTTAAGGCGCCGACACCGGGAATCGCGCCGTCTACCGTTGAAGACGGCATTGTTGAAGGAAGTGTTGATGAAGCCAGCGGATTTGAAGCCGCCGCAATCGAATCCGGCTGAGTCACAACCGGAATGGAGCCGTTCTGATAAACCTGCTCACCAGGAGATCGGAGCGGGTTAACACCGGAGGAAACATCGAAAAGAGCCATCATGAGCGGACCCAGCATCCAGATCAGAAGAGCGGAAAAGACCGAATACAGTAGCGCCGACAGCGACGCCGTAGTTATCCTCAGCCAGTATGGCTTCAGGAACGCAAATGATCTGGTATACAAGCTCATCGTATGAAAGAATCCTCGGGAATATCCTCTTTTCGAAAACTCGCGGTCCGATGGTTCGAGAAAGCGGCGCCCGTTCACAGCCCGGCGCCTGAAGTGATAAGATAAACCCTGTTTATGCTAAGCGTCAAACCGGAGCGAGCCGGGTAGAACCCGGTCAAACTGAGTCGAATGAGACATCGAGGACCGGTCGGCGCAAATCCTGCCCATCCGGCGAACAAAATCCTAGTAACGAATCAGAATCGCGTCAGCGGGCGCCGTGAAATTCAAACGACTTTTCTTGATTTTGGCCCCCTGCTTCAGTTTTCTGCGTTTCCCCACTACTCGCGAAAGTTCGCCCTCACCTCTATATTCAAATTCTTTCAGATAATACAAGCCATCGCTTTTGCGGTCGTACACAACCCGCAATGGTGTGTCGCACTCTGATTTTTCTGAATATCTATCGAGAACCCCTGCGATCTTCTTCTTATGGCTAGAGGTTTCAGTTAGACCGAGTATTTCTACAAGGCTCCCGCGCGTTCCTCGCAAAAGAAGCGGAAAATTCGCCTGCGCTCCGAGAAAACTCCAGCAATCGCCGTTTATCATGCTGTCCAGAGATCCGCTGAAATATTCATTTTCAATTGGAAAATAGAAATATGACGAGTCCGCCCTCCAGATTCCGCGAGCGACACCTTTGCCAACATACCCCCGCGCAGTAACCAGGGCTACTGTATCTGTGACGTAGAGATCGAGCCTGAAAGAGCGCGGTTGTTTGTTGAAGCGCATTTTGACATCAAAGAGGAACGCGTCCATGCGCATCTTGCCCGTCGGCGCTGTTTCATCCGATATAACTCCGGAGCGCTTTCTCCCACAACCAACCAGCGCAACAATAAGCAGCGCCAGAATTACGCTTGCTCTTGTAAAGGCAATAAGACGCGAAATATTCATAAGCGCGAAACTAACGCCTGGGGCAAACTATAACAAGAATTGTATTAGAGAAGGAAGCTGATAATAGGAAAGACTATCGGTCCGATGATCGAGAAAATCCCCGGAAAGCCGGGTATAAAATTGGGTAAGATTATCAATCCGAGGAGTATCATCGGCGCGATTCTTTCAAAGCGCATAATCGGCTCTTGATATTCGCGCGGCATCATCGAGCGCATCATATGCGAGCCATCCAGCGGGAAAAGCGGGATCATATTGAAGAACGCTAGAAAGATATTAATCTGAACGCCCCATTGCAGAGCCAACGTAAAATATCCATCGTAGGTGAGCATTCCCATGCCGTTTAAGACTTTGTAAATCATTGAAAGGATAATCGCAATGCCGATATTTGAGAGCGGTCCCGCGAAAGAAATCCAAAAATCGGCTTTGCGATAATCTTTCACATTCATGAGATTAACGGGAACAGGCTTGGCCCAACCGAACGTGAACTGCGACATCACCATCACAATCGAACCCATCATATCCAGATGCGCCAGCGGATTGATCGTTAGTCTTCCCAGACGCGCGGCAGTGTCATCGCCGAACTTCAGCGCCGACCAGGCGTGGAAAAACTCATGCACTGACAGCGAGAAAATTATAACCGGCCCGGCTATTAGCGCCCTCTCAAAAAATTCTGGTCCAAACATTTTCTATACGCGCTCTTTTCTATCGCTCTTCTAACTTCACCTGAGAATTTACTATACCAATCCGCCGCGCTAAACAATTACGACCGGCATCCTCTGCGTTAATATACATTAATACTATGGTGGCGCTGGAGATTAAACAAAATCGCGCTCAAGCGTAAATGCCTCTGATTTCGAGACTGGATATTACTCGGTTGAGAGAAAGCGTATATGCCGCCAGACGAAGAGAAATTCCCTTCTCTTCAGATACTTTTCGCACAGCGTGAAAGGCCTCTACTATTTTTTGCTCAAGTCGGCTGTTGACCTCATCCTCGTTCCAGAAATAGCCGATATTGTCCTGCACCCATTCAAAATAAGAGACAATGACTCCACCAGCGTTGCAAAGAATATCCGGAACAATCACAACACCGCGATCATAGAGAACATCATCTGCGCTCGGAGTAATAGGACCGTTGGCGCCTTCGGCTACGATGAAATTCTGGCGCGGCTCAAGGAGGAACTCGACCAGCTGATCGGGCAGAAATACGGAACCCCGGTGGTTCCCGATTAATAGATTGCGAACAGAGAAGGGTTATGGAATTTAAAGTGGAAGAATTGGAAGGGGTCCGGCGCAAGCTGGATATCAAAATCCCGGGCGACGTGATGGCCCAACGGATCACCCGCGCGTACAAGGAGATCAACAAGCAGGTCAAAATGCCGGGGTTTCGTCCGGGTAAAATTCCCCAGCATATTCTAGAAAAGCAGGTGCCGCTGGAATCCATGTCGCAGTTGTGGCAGGAGCTG
>JACZUZ010000149.1 GCA_022572905.1 Candidatus Zixiibacteriota bacterium
GGCGGCCGTGTTTTCAAGAGGGGTTTTTCTCTGAGTTCCGGGGAGAAAGTACTGATAGTGGACGACGTCCTTACCACCGGGCGTTCACTGCGGGAAGTTATCGCGCTGGTTAAGTCGTACGGCGCGGAGATTGTGGGAATCGGAGTGTTTCTGGACAGGTCTTCAGGGAAAAACGATTTCGGTTGTCAAGTTGAAGCTCTCACCAGTGTTAGCGCCGATTCCTGGGAACCCGAAGATTGCCCACTTTGTAAAGACGGGAAACCGTTGACACAGCGCGGAAGCAGAGACCACAGCTCTGCGAACATCTCGAAAAATTAGCTCTTAAATTCCAGGAACAATCCCTACCACAAATAAATAGCCCGCCGGTTTGAATGGCGGGCTATCCGTTTGTCTCGCGTTTCTCGGGAAAAAAGACGGTCCCGAGAGTTCCGTCCTAAAGTTTACCTTACAGTTCTTTGCCGTCTAAAAGGTAACACCGTTTCTCTACATAGACCTCCTCCACTGTGCCATCGCAGTTGGTCAAGAGACTGCTCCGGCGGGTTTCACATTTCTCGAAAAGTTGTATTGTGGACTTTCAACACCGTAGTCTTTTTCAACATCGTAGTCTGTTTGCTTCAGGAGCGAAAGTCGGCCAAAGGAGAGCCACTTCCATAACTCGTCACTTTGGCCGCGACATTCGTCCTGAAGATTATCTGAGATAAAACCAAAAAGAGCCTCAATCACACCTCTCCCGCGGCCGAGTCTACGAAAACCGCTCGCAATTCTGGGTCTGATCTTGGTCTTTCTGGGATACGCGCTCATCTGAATTTGGCTCTCTTCATGTATCTCTATTAATTCACGACATGGGAGTTGCGCATGCCGCGTTACATGGGGCAATCTAGGGACGCCGCTTAAAGGCTGATTAAAGAGCGCTTAAAAAGACCTGAATTATCGATGAAAATTAGAAATAAATTGAGTTTTTGGGGGATTTTTGAGACTGGGCAAGACACCGTATCGAATTAAAAAAGCCCGAGTTGCGTCTTCGTAAGCCATTGCGCAACTGTATATTAAGAGAGAGATGCAAGCGCGGGGTTACTCTTCGTCTTAAGATGTAGGCCTAAGAACAAAAAATAATTTCCAATTTATCTAAACATAGAGATTCTTGGCTTTGGAGGGAGCCAGTTCGGACAATTTCTGGGGGGAATTGCGGATAATCTCCGCCAGGGTCTCAGTCTTCTGATCTGGCTCAATTTCCAGCCTTTTGCTCAATGAGCTAACACAGGAGTTGAACTGCTTTATCGCAGCTGATCTGCGTCCGTTAGTGAATAGGGTCAGCATGAGCAGTCTGTGAGAGACCTCTTCGGTTGGGTCAGCCAGAAGAATTTCCTGGCAGAGCTTGATAGTTTTGTCATACTCGCCCTGATCAAAACATGCCTTGGCTACCCATTCGGTAATTTCAATAAATCGCAAACGGTACTGCTCGCGAGCTTCTTCAATCCAGCTGTCATACATATCCTCTAGAAGAGGTCCGCTGTAAAGCGCCCGCGCCTGCTCAAAATCCCGTGAGGCGAGATGAATTTTGTTGTCCCGCAATGAACTCTTTCCGCTGGAATACAATTCATCGAACTCTCTGATGTCGCAACGGACTCGGTCGTCCCACGAAAGTGTGTAGGAACCGTCATGATGAACTATTAAGTCCAGGTTCTGAAAGTCGACTGAAGATTCAATCTGAAGTGACTTGCGCAGGTGGGAGAGGGTCACGTGAAACGAGGAAAGTATTGTATCGGGTCCAAGATGCGACCACAATGCGTCGCAAATTTTGTCGCGCGAAATTACGCGACCCGATCTGGTCATAATCACCAGGTACGCCAGAAGCGCTCGTGATTTCTTGGACTGCCAGGCAGTATCGTCCATTTCGTCGTGCCTTCCGGGGCAAATCACTTTGAGCCTTCCAAAACAACTGACCAGAAGTTTATCCTGCGAGCTCGTTGACTTAGCGGCGGAATCCGGCTTGAGTTCTTTGACAAGAGCGTTGTAGCAGGAATGATCCCTGAAGAGTTCAAGAGCGCCTTCGCGGAGTTGGTCTATTCTGCGAGTGAATTTTAAATCCCGGTATATTCGCAGAGCTTCGCTTACAAATTCTCTGGCGCTTTCCAGAACTTTTTCCGAAGGAGTTTCGCCCCTTTTAGTAGCGTCACGTAAATGCAACACTCCCTCGGCCATTGTCAGAGCGGCGCGAAACGATTCACCTTTATCGCGGTAAACCTCAACCGCGTCTTGCAGCCGACTCCAACCTTCAGTTAAATCACCTTTCAGTATCTGAAGTCTGCCAGAGAGACGTTCGAATTGATCCTTTCCGAATTTTGACTCGGTCTTGCCGAGCCACTGGCCCATTTCGCCCAAAGATTTTTCCGCCAACTTAAGATCACCCGCGTGCAGGGCGATTTCCACTTCAGAATCGTACACTGACGGAATAAGGTTCACTGCGTTCAGACGCACACATTCCTTTCGAATCCGCGCCGTTTCGGCGAGAGCCTCCTTCGTTCGACCCAGCGTTTGGGCGACGCCGGCCAGATTAAGCTGGGATGTTAGCGCCGCGTACACCGCGCCACAGCGAATCTGCATATCAAGGGCTCTTTTGAAGTATCTTTCGGCCTCCTCCCAATCGGCGGATTCACTGAAATGCACCCCAAGATTGTTGTAAACCTTTGACATCGTTTCGATATCATCAACCTCTCGACACAAGGCCAGAGATTTCCTATAACTTGTCATAGCATCGTGAAACAGCCCCAGATATTGTGAGACGACACCGAGATAATAATGGGCGCGGGCAATCTCCCGGCGATCATTTGTGGATTGCGCCAGTCGCATTGATTCTGTCAATGACTCTCGCGCTTCGATATGTTTTCCGATACGATTTAGAATGATTCCTTTGGTGCGCAGTCCAATGAGTTCAAGTTTCGGATCAAGAACATTGCGTTCGCTGAGAGCCTTCAGTCCCAAATCAGTTTCTTTGATTGCGCGATCATATTGTCCTTGATTGTAACGTGATAAGCCCGCAATAAATTGCAAACGGGACAGCTCCTTGGTTACCTCAAGGTCTCCATTGTTGTCGCTCATCTCAAGCGCGGTTCGCACACATGCGTCAATTCTTCTATAGCGGGCGAGTTTGTAATAAGCCTCCGCCAGACCGAGCTGCAAACGAATTTTATCAAGCAGGGGCGGTTTAACGCGTCGCTCAATGTAGATCGATACGACTCTATAGTACAAGGCTGCGCTTTTTACGCGTCCCGATTCCAGCGCCACACGTCCCAGTTCTGAATAAATCTGATACAAATGATTCAGATAAGTCTTATCCTCAAGGGAAGAAGTTCCCTTTATTACTTTCAAAGCAGTTTCGAGATAACCGAGCGCGAGACTGGTAGAGAAGGACTTGAACTCGCTTTTGGCGGCTTCAAGATTGTGCTCGATCAATTGTTCTCCGTATTCGGAAATCAGGCTCTCATCAAACGAAGCGCTGGCCAGATACTGATGGAACGGTCCTTCTTCAGGCTTGGTTTCGCTTCGCTTTTGGAAATAATCATATATGCGTTTCAGGAAATCTTTTTTTAGATCAGAAGGGATGGATTTTTCAAGATAATTTTGAATAAGTTGATGATAGAATCTAACTCCGCCTTCAAAGTCAGACAAAAGCAAATTGGCTTTCAGCGCTCGGTTAAGAAATTCTACGAATCTGTCATCCGGCAAATTCGAAAGCTCTTTGAGCCAGATAACTTTGAAATTCAAACCAAGCAGTGAAGCGATTCGAAACAGATTTACTTCGTCATCACCAAAGTTCGAAATTCGCTCTTCAAATATGTATGCGGCGGACTCCGGCGCTGGCAACCGACCGGAGATATCGATTAACTGACGCCACCTGGATTCGGATTTATCGAATTTTATCGAATCCCGTTCAACCAGAGTATTCAGTGACTCATATAGAAAAAGCGGATTCCCTCCAGTAGATTTTTGTATTTCTTGAGCGATATTATCGGCGATCACCTCTCCGAAAAGTTTCTCGATTAGTTTTTGTGACTCTCCTGCGCTAAACGGCTCCAGTTTAATTCGAGTCGTCTGTCTGTCTCTGGTTAAAAGTCCGAACCCTTTTTCAGACTCTTCACTGATTTCGGCTTGCCGGAGAGTAACCAAAATCAGAATCGGGTATGGCGTAAGTGTTCTTCGCAAGAAATTTATTGCGTCCCAAATCTTCGCTTCAAACCAATGTGCGTCCTCAAAGAGAATAACCAATGGTTTGCGCGTCGCTAACCGAAGCAGGAACAAGCGCAGACCGTCGAGAACACTTTCCATTTCATGAGTTCCGCCGGCTTCACTGATATCACTCTCGGGAATCTCAAAAGGGATAATGTCCCGGATTTCCGGCGCAAGTCTGGCCAGCGCGGGAGCGGAGCTTATGTCGAAAAGATTTGATGTGGAAAAAAGTTGTGGGTTGGCTACGCTCAGGAAAGATCGTAGAAGCCCCGAAAAAGTAGACCTGAACCCTCCGAAAGACGGCGCGCCGAATGTGCGCAGCGCTATTGAGCTATCAGCGCCAAGTTGTTTTATAAATGTCTCGACCAGAGTCGATTTTCCAATTCCCGGCTCGCCTTCAATAGTTACCATCTGTCGTTCATTGTGAAGACATTTCATAAAGAGGTCGTGGAGACGAGATAGCTCTTCGTCTCGACCCGTAAATGGCAGGGTATCCAGAGTTTTCATATCAATTCGATCGCGAGGGGATTATTTTTTCCTTTCTGATCGCGACAGTCTAATAATAACATCTTTCTGGCAAAGGCGCGAATACCATCCGCATCAAAAAAACCCTCCGTCAAATCCATGCGACGAAGGGCTTCTACAAATAGGATTTTTTTGAAATTGCGAAATCTATGATATCCGTCTGCGCTCTTACGGATCAAGGGTCAGAACAAAAAGGCCCGACTGCAAATCCGAGAGGATAATCTTACCTGAAGCAAAGTATGGGTAAACATTCCAGCAACCTTTGTATCCGTAACCTCCGGGTAGATAAGTGTCATAATGGGCGATTTCAAACGGCGCCGCCGGATTGGAAACATCCCAAACCCGCAAGCCTTCCGTATAATGGGCGATATACAGATTATTGCCCTTGAGGTAGGCGTTATGAGTGGAAGCGCTGGGATCGACTATTATATCCGCTGTTTTGAAGACAGAGCCCAGATTGGAAACGTCAAAAATTCGGGTGTGCTGTCCCGAGGATCCAACTTCGTCACCAATATAAATATGATTGCCATCTGAGCTTATCTCGACATTGTGCGCTCCAGATCCGGCATAATTAAACTGACCGATTCGGAAAGGACTGGCTTTGTTGGAAATATCCAGAATGTCAATTCCATCGCCCGAGATTCCACAAGCATATAGTGTGTCATTGCGGATGGCTATGTCGTGATAATAGAAATCCTGAAAGTCTCCGACTTTCGACGGGGAGGCGGGATTACTGATGTCGTAGATTTCCAATCCTCCGTTACTGTGGTCACCAACTATATAGAGATAATCACCGTCGACCAAGCAGTTGTGAGCCCCTCCGGATCCTCCGGGCAGTGTAATAGTACTGACCTGAGTGGGAGCGGTAACATCACTAAGGTCAAAAATCTGACCAATTTTCTCTGCCTGCTGTTTATTAAATGCCATTTGTCCCAGGCAGGCAGCCGTTACCCATTCTTTAGAAAGACCAATTTCTTTGGCGACATCTGCCCATTTAATTG
>JACZUZ010000150.1 GCA_022572905.1 Candidatus Zixiibacteriota bacterium
ATCTGGTCGTTATCGTCAACCGAAGTCGCTCTTTCCTGCCATGTTTGTGTCAAAAGCTCTGATCTGGGACACACTGATCAAATCATTGCCGAACTTAATTACATGCTAAACAATCGTTTTAAAATAGATCACTCAACATTACAGATTGAATCGACCCCATGCGAGCGCTCGGCGCCGCTGTGCGGCAATAACGCTATCGCCGAATGAACGCCAACGAACGGGTTACGAGTCCCTTATTAATGTATTCAAGGCGCTAAAAGTAACAACAGATGAATTCCGACCCCTCTTTTGAAATAATAAGAATCAATGACCTTGGCGCTGATGGAAAGGCGGTCGGGAGAGATCAAAACGGAAAGGTTGTTTTTCTCGAAGGAGGCCTTCCCGGTGAACTTGTTGAGGCGCGCATTTTCCAGCGCAGGCGAAATTTCAATCGCGGCAAAGTCGTTCGCACTATTGAGCCGTCGGAATTTAGAATTTCAGCGCCGTGCGTACATTTTGATTCATGCGGCGGCTGCGCCTGGCAGGATTTGGAATATCAGACACAACTTGAATTCAAGAAAAAGCGAGTAGTGGATAATCTTGAGCGGCTCGGAGGATTCGAAAATGTTGTCGTTGACGATATTCTCCCTTGCGCTGAACATTTCCGCTATCGAAACAAAATGGAATTTTCTTTCGGGGTGGAATCGGCGGATTCCGAATCGGAAAACAAGAGCGAATTTGCGCTTGGTCTTCATTTGCGCGGGGAATTCGCGCGAATTTTCAATGTAACCGAGTGTCTCCTCATGTCAGAAACTTGCAATGAAATCCTAAACTGGTTTCGTGAGTTTGTCCGGACTCATAAAATTCCGGCGTATGATGTGCGGAATCATCATGGGTATCTGAGATTTCTAATGTTGCGTGAGAGCAGGAAAACCGGCGAGATAATGATAAATATAGTGACGTCATCCGCCGAATTTCCGAATTCACGAGAATTAGTCAGCGAGCTCACGCGAAAGTTTCCGACGGCCGTGACAATAGTTCACAACAAGACAGACAGCAAAGCCAATATAGCCTATGGCGAAAGCGAGGCGATACTTTATGGGTCCGGCTATATTCGCGAAGAAATGCTCGGTAAGAATTTTCGAATTTATGCGAACTCGTTTTTTCAGACCAATACCCTACAGGCGGAAAATTTGTACAATATCGCGTTCGCGCAGGCCGAGTTGCAAGCGAGCGACAAATTAATGGATCTCTATTGCGGAGCGGGCTCGATTGGGATTTGTCTGGCAGAAAAAGTTCAAGAAATAATTGGAATCGAGATGGAAGAATCGGCGATTATTTCGGCTCGTGAGAATGCTATTGAGAATAAGATCGAGAATATCAGCTTTATAGCCGGGGACGTTCGCAAGACCCTGCGGGAGCGCAAAGAAGAATTCCGCAATACCGACGTTGTAATTGTTGATCCGCCCCGGGCCGGAATGATCCCCAGGGCGGTACATCACACCTGCGATCTCGGCGCCCGGCGGATTGTCTATGTTTCCTGCAATCCCGGCGCATTCGCGCGCGACGCAGTATTGTTTGATCAAGGCGGATATACTCTCAAGCGAGTGTCCCCAGTTGATATGTTTCCCCATACCACACATATTGAGTTGGTTGCGACTCTCGATAGGCGCTGAATATCGCGTAACACCGCCGGTCCCTTGCACTGACCGATCTGTTAATCGCGAGTTGCTGGCAGGTTTTAATTCTCAGATCGGGGGCCTTCCCTTTTTTTCAGAATTTCCTATATTTCAATTATGACTACCGAGATCATCTGGGCTCCCTGGAGGGCGGGATTTATTAAGGCAAAACCAGAGAAAGGCTGTGTGCTTTGTCGGATTTCTCGTTCGATGGACAATCGCAAGAGTCTTATAGTAAAGCGCGGGAAGTGCAATTTCATTGTACTCAATAAATTTCCATACACCAGCGGGCATTTAATGGTAGTTACCAATCGCCATATCGGCGCTCTCGAAAAACTTTCAACCATCGAGGCCAATGAACATTTCCGCCTGACCCGGACTGCGGCGGCGGCTATTCGCAAAGCATTCAAGCCAGAAGGATTGAACGTGGGTATGAATCTGGGCCGACCGGCGGGAGCCGGGATCAAGGATCATCTGCACACTCATCTGGTGCCTCGTTGGGCCGGCGACAGTAATTTCATGCCGGTAATAGGCGAAACTAGAATCAATTCAATTGATATTGAAGAAACTTACGAGGCGCTTCTAGAAGCGTTCAAACGGATTAGATCTAAAACGTGACCAAGAAGACGACCCGGCGTCCGCCTACAAAATCAGAGCTGGAAAGACTCCAGAGACTCTACAAAACGGACGAACGCATTGCCGAAAGAATGGGCGGTGGCGTAGCTCCATATTTGGTTGCCTACTGGCGCCGAAAGAAAAATATACCAAAATTTTCCGCGCCGAAATTCTCAGAAAAAGAAATATTCGATCTTTGGGAGCGCTTTGGCGATGACTATCGCTGTGGCGCAGATCTCGGCATATCCAAGGCGGCTTTCTATACGTGGCGGCGAAAATACGGTATTTCGCAGAAGCCCGCGTTCCTGAAGCTCGAGCAGATGGAGTTGCGTTTTCCGGGGAAGGAATTTGAAACGCGGGAGACCGCGCAGTACGGCAAGCTTCCTGCGATCACCAAGCTCTGGCTTTCATCCGATCGTCATGGCGCCGCAGATAGAAATAACGCTGTCAGAATTTCGCCAGACCTTGTTGTAATTGATCGTTCTTTCAGAGAAGTCGTTTCTTCTTTTTCTGAAGAAGATTCACAGGTAGTCTTCAATCCGTCCAGAATTGCGTTGGGAACATCTTTTGCGCAGGGCGACTTCAGCGACGGTTCGGATCCTTCCGGGGCCAATGCGGGCGAGTGGGCCGAATTACAACGAATACGTCTTCGAGTTGGAATGGCCGAAGGTAGCGTTTGGGAGTCATTGATTTTATCGGGTTCGCTCCTGCCGGGCCAACAGGTTATTTGTGAACGGGGATGTGAGCGTTTCGCAGGGGCGGTAGGTTCGCTCGGTATTGGCATGGATTCGCAAAAAATGTCAGGCATATTGAGGGATGGATATATTGATATCCAGCCGCCGAGCGTCACCAATGTAATCCTAACAGGTAAACGCTACACTCCCGTATTTGCCACAGATATAGCTCTTTATTTAGCTTCAATGCTCTCTCACGAAAAACTCAGTGACGTCGCAATAGAGTATTCCGGATCGGCGTTTTCCGGAATGTCGATTATAGACCGTCAGGCTCTTTGCGCTATTCCAGCGCTCCTGAATTGTAAGACAGCGCTTGTTCCATTTGACGCTGTGACTCGCCGTCGTTATGCGGTTCTCGGGGACCCACCCTATCATCCAGTGGCGCCGGATAGAGACGCCGTATATGATTCGGTCTGTCAACTAAATATTGAGCAGGTCATCCCGATGGTAGCGTGGAAAAAGCCAGCGGGGAAAAGCGCAAAGCAAGATTCAAACAGGCCTGAGCTGAAGAGGACGTCCGACGAATCATGTCCGAAGTTAGAATATCTACCGGTAGAGGAATTAACGCAAACTGCGGCAAGAGTAGTATTTATTGGAGGATCGCCCGGCGGACATTTTGATGAACTAGCCAGAGCGGCCCAAATAATTCGTGGTAAGGAAATAGCTGGCGGTGTGAGATTATTCGTGTCTCCCATATCGCGCGACGCATACTTACAAGGTCTGCGCAAGGGTCTTCTGCGAAAGTTTGTTGAAGCTGGCGCTATTGTTCTTAATCCGGGACTTGACTCTACTATTCTAGGGCGTTTCGGGATTGGTCCAAGCGCCACAGTGGTGACAACGACGATTGAGCCAGACTTCCATCTTAACGCGTCAAGTGCGAGCAAATATATTATGTCTCCCGGGGCCGCCGCCGCCACAGCCCTGCGCGGTATGATTACCGACCCGAGAGGGTACTAAAAGTTTTTGAGGTCGGTTAGATATATCCTCAAGATAATTACTTCAAGAATGGCCCCTCAAGAGTATCCCTTAAAAAATCATCTTTTCAAATCATTGCGGCGCTATTTGGCGCTCTTAACCGGCAGTATCTCTATTGAATTGAGAATCGACATCATCAGTAGCGAATCTCCCTCGAGATAGACGGGGCGGGTAATCCAGGCGTGGAACCAGTGATTGCCCTTGCGAAGAAAAACATCGAATCGTTTCTCGTCTATATCAATTCCATGCACTTTGAGGACTGTGCTGGTTGACCAGCTCTTTACATCTGTTTTTGAACTATCTTCCCACACCCGTCTCTTACCAAGATCATTGGTCGGATCCTGTTCGTAAAAATACCACCAGGTTTCCCGATATTCCGATAGGTCGTACTTGAGATCTGTATAGAGGGTGTCGAATTCCATTCGCGCTATCATTCCCCTCTTGGCGTTCCCCGCATTGAACAAACGCTTGGAGCCTTCCCCGACAGGGGACATGTTGTTAAACCCCAACAGGTCGATCTTGATTTTCCATTCCGTCCCGGGCACATCAAATTCCTGGTTTTCCGTGTAATAGATAGTCTGGTTAATCAGCGAATCTGTCAAATTCTGCGCGTGCGCAATTCCGGAGCCAATGACAAGAAAACCAAGAACTATTGCCGTTATCGCCGGAAGTCTTGAAAAGAGATTAAGTCTGAACGAGTTACGTTTGGCGCTTGAGTATTTCATTGGCATTGGAGTCTCCTTTTTATTTCGCGAATTAGTGGAAAGCCTTAGTCCGTCAACAATATGCCAAAATCCAGACAATTCTACAACTGGAAGCCCCGAAAGTCCGCTTTTTGAAACGATTTTTCTTTGAGACATTCGACCATGATCGAATAATAGTTAAAAATGTGCAGGACGACAGCTAAGACCGTGTCTTAACACAGCCCCTTCGGCAGGGTAGCTTGCATTGATTCTCTGACTAAACCCTCAATCACTAATCATAGGAGGCGAACATGAGGCGTTTGTTAACAGTTCTTGCAGTATTCTCAATTATCGCAGTTTCGAGCGCTCTGGCGGGCGTCGAGAAGGGACAGATTGAGTTATCACCGACAATCGGACTTGCCCATCCGGTTTGAGTCTTTAATGGCAGCAATGCGCGGCCATCTCAGTGTTTCTAGAACTGATTGAAACACAAATTATGAACGATGCGAAAACCGCGACTTTGTACTGAACAAACTTAACGAAAGGGAAAACTATGAAGAAGCTAATTCTTGGAGCGTTAGTGTTGACATTACTCTCAGTCGACACTTCCTGGGCATTCGATGGAAACCGCCGAGGATTTGTTCTGGGTGGTGGCCTTGGTTTTGCACCCGTTGCGTCATGGGACGGAGGGTTTGCAGATGAAAGCAAAGCGGGAGTAGCGGCCAACCTTTTTCTGGGTTACGGTTGGAATGACGTTAACCTAATAGTTGCAGAAGGGAATCTGGCTGTCTACAAGTCGGATTTTGGCGACGCCACAATAACACAGGGCTTCTCTGGTGTGGCATGGTACCATTACTTTGGACCTGCCGGACAATCGTTCTATTCAACTCTCGGAGCGGGGGCTTATACTTTTGACTTTGAAATAGCCGGACAGACTGGCTCAAATGATCCCGGATTTGGCGCTTTGTTCGGGGTCGGATATGAGTTTTCCAAGCATTACCAGATTGGTGGGGTGTTTTCATTTGGGAAGACATCGGAACCCGGTATTGATTATGACCACAT
>JACZUZ010000151.1 GCA_022572905.1 Candidatus Zixiibacteriota bacterium
TACAACGCCGGACCATACCGAGGCAAATTTACGCGCGGTATGATTCGACTTCAGCCGGAAAACAGCCACTATAAACCAATCATAGTCGATCCACGCCGCGAGAAATTCTATATCGCCGGCAAAGTAGTGGGACTTATGCGACGGATACACTGAGTGATTGTTATTCAGGGTCCCTGCTTGTCATTCTGAGTCGCCGTGAGGCGAGCGAAGAATCTGGCTGAGAACAAACTGAATCATTTGTTCATGAGTTTAGCCCTCGACCCAGCTAGACCCTTCGCTACACTCAGGGTGACAATGGAGACAGGGGATGACAATGAACATTGATATTAAAATGAAACACATAAGAAAACTAATTTTAGGCGGTGTGACGTTGTTAATCCTCGCCCCGGTGGACATTGCAAGCTGGGCTGAAGCGCTGATGCGTCTGGTTTTGTAGAGGCGCCGAGCGCAGGATATGTATCAGCGTCTGGATGACCCAATTGATGTTGTGGTGGTATTTGAGCGAAACCGTGGCGCCCAATCATTGGGGTCTGGGACCCGACCATCGGGGCTGAGACCGATTAGATTTCGATGGAAAGGGAGTTCTTTTCATATCAAAGAAATTACCGGTCGCTGGCAGACCAGAGTTGGAACGGAGCGAAAGTTGCATTTCTCAACGCTTGACCAGAACTCGAATTTTTTCCAGCTTAGCTATGATTTGTCGCGTAGTTCCTGGCACCTAACTAAAATTTATCTGGATTGATATTTGTTTGAATTAGCTGGTCACAATGGGCTTGGACGCAATGTTGTTTTGAACAAAATGTTTTTTGAACACAAAAGCGCAAAAGAAATGTCAGATAATATCAATTCAAAAACCAGCCCAAAAAACTGGGATCGGGTAATTATGCACGTCGATATGGACGCTTTTTTTGCGGCAATTGAAATTCGCAATGACCCGTCGCTTAAGGGCAAGCCGGTGATTGTTGGCGGACCGGCGGATAAAAGAGGCGTGGTAAGCGCTTGTTCATACGAGGCGCGCGAGTTTGGCGTTCATTCGGGAATGCCAATGGCCCGCGCGCAAAGACTTTGTCCCGATGGTGTGATTATTGGCGGCTCATTGGAGATGTACGGCCATGTTTCGACCCAGATGATAAAAATACTTCTCGACTACACCCCATTAGTGGAGCCGGTTTCGGTGGACGAGGCGTTTCTGGATGTAACTGGCTCAATGAAAATTTGGTCAGAGCCGCTAAGTCATGCCCCTCTGAGGCTTGCCAGGGACTTAAAGAAAAGGATTAAGGAAAATCTGGATTTGACATGTTCGGTGGGAGTTGGACAATCAAGAATTATCGCGAAAATGGCTTCGAAATTGGAAAAGCCGGATGGTCTGACAATCCTGAGCAGAAAACGCTACCGAGAATTGTTCGCGCAAAAGCCTGTTTCGGTTCTCTGGGGTGTCGGAGAGAAAACGGCGCACGCCCTAAACAGAATGAAAATTATAACCGTAGCGGATTTAATTGAATTTCCAGCCGACCAGTTAATAAAGCGGATGGGTAAATCCGCGATCTGGCTAAAAACAATAGCAAAAGGCGATGACACAGGAAAAGTGCATGCCCTCGATCATTTGCCGGATGAGAAATCAATTTCACATGAGACCACATTCGCCAAAGACTCAACCGACCTTGAGTATCTCCGCACAACTCTTTTGGCGCTGTCTGTTAAGGTGGCCCGCCGACTCCGCAGGTCTGAGTTTCTGGCAAAAACTGTTTCTCTGAAAGTGCGTTCGGATTCATTTAAGACGATCACACGCGACAAAACTCTTTCACAACCCACCGATGACCAAACGATCATTTTCAAGACGGCTTTTTCGCTCTTACCCGAAGAATTTAGAGGGAAAGTTCCGGTGCGTCTTCTGGGAGTGAAAGCTGACTCACTGGTAAAGCGAAATGACCTGACCCAACTTTCTCTTTTTACGCATGGGCCCGATTCGCATAATCAATCAATGTCAAAATTGAATAAAACCATAGACTCAATCAAAGAACGATTCGGCGATAGCTCAGTAAAACCCGGAACGCTTATTCGCTAGTCAAAGACGCCTGCCAACCAACACAATCCTCGCGGACATCAACAGTAGTAGAGATTTTGGGAGCCGGAATAGCTTTTCTTGCGTTTGAGCCGCTTGTTGTGTATCAATTCAGGGGAAAGGCAGGCGCGAATCACAATCAATCACTACCGCGCAAAAACGTTCCGGTCTGTGTAACGGTCTGCGAGATCACAATGAGTGAAATGATTATGGAAAAATCGGATCAAGTCGCCCCGCATAAATGGCGATTCTCTCCGCATGTTGTCGAGGCGGAAGTCTCTATCATCCGCGAGATGTTAAAGATTTCCAATCTGCCGGGAGTGATATCATTCGCCGGTGGATTGCCCGCTCCTGATATGTTCCCGCTTGAAGAACTAAAACAATCTTGCGTTAATGCAATCAATCAGCACGGCTCCGATTCGATGCAATATTCACTTTCCATGGGTTTGCCGAAGCTAAGAGAGCAAATCGCAGCACGAGCGAAAAGTCGCGGCATTGAATCTAATCTTAAGAACATCCTGATAACTTCAGGCGCTCAACAGGCTCTCGAAATGGTCGCACGAGCATTCATCGACCCGGGAGATACTATTTTGACAGAATATCCAACCTATGTTGGCGCTTTGCAGGCCTTCAATTTCTATCAGGCCAGATATGAAACGGTCGGTATGGACGATAACGGACTCTTGGTTGACCAAATAGAGGCGAAGATCAAGAGATTCAATCCCAAACTGATATATGTAGTGACGACATATCAAAATCCGAGCGGCCGAACATTGTCCCTTGAGCGGCGACATAAGCTGGTAGAAATCGCCTCCCGTTACAATATCCCGATTGTCGATGATGACCCTTATAGCGAACTTCGTTTCGAAGGCGACCCAATAACTTCAACAAAAGCCATAGGCGGAGATATTGTGATTTCCATAGGAACATTCTCAAAGTTGCTGGCGCCGGGGTTAAGGATCGGTTGGATAAACGCGGCAGAGTCGATTATGCCCTTGTTCGAAAAAGTTAAGCAGGCCTGCGATCTTCACGCCAACACGTTCACCCAGTGCATGATAATGGATTTTCTGGAGCGTGATCTTCTGGATGATCACATAAATAAGATTCGAGAGGATTACTGCCTGAAACGAGATATGATGATCCGCGCTATGAAAGAGTATTTTCCGCCGGAAATAAAACATACCAGGCCCGAAGGAGGTTTGTTTTTGTGGTGCCAGCTTCCAGAAGGAGCCGACGCCAGAGAACTTCTGGATTACGCGATTGATGAAAAAGTCACCTATGTAATCGGTAGCGCGTTTCATCCTGACGGTGGCGGAAAGAATACATTCAGACTTAATTTTTCGAACGCCAGCCACGATACGATACTGGAAGGTATCAAGCGCCTCGGTCGAGTCTTCACTAAACATCTGGAAGACATGTGAAATAGTAGGGTTACGATAAATACTCGGATGAGACCATTAATTCTCTTCGATAAAAAATGTCTTGCCTTAAGCGGGAGAATTGCCTATATTCACAAAATGAATAAGCTAACCCCGCACAACAATTATTTGTATTTCTGGCGTTCCTGGCGCTATGGCGCGCAGGGGAGAGGCGGTATGCTGTTCTAAGTTAAGCCATTATAAGCTAAACTATAGAGATTTGAACGATTTAAGCTCGCCTCCGGCGGGCTTTTTGTTTTTTAGGAGTAGTCAACGACTTATAATCAATCAGGATTGCAGGACCAAATTTGTGTCCCCTACCTTCCCATGAAACTTGTCAACTTCACAAAATATAACGCTAACGGGAATACATTCGTAGTGATAGATGTTACCAAGCATCGGTTAACTCGCAGTGCGCTCTGTATTCTTTCACGACGCATCTGCGATTGTGTTCGAGGAGCGGGCGCCGATGGATTATTGACCGTGCGTGATCTTGGAAAGAACTTTTTCAGTATGGAGGTTTTCAACGCGGACGGATCCTGGGCGGAACGTTCCGGCAATGGTCTAAGGGTGGCCGTGGCGGACCGTGCCGCTAAGAAGGCAACCGTTAAGAACTGGCGGGTGAAATCGGGAAAGGACACCCTTCTCTGCAAGATCGAAAGGAAAACCGCAAACAAAATGACAATAACCACCGAGCTAGGCGAGCCGAAACTAGATTGTGGGAAATTCGGCAGAGGTCGAATCAAGCTCAAAAACCAGTCTATGTCTTACATTTCGGTCAAAGTCGGCAATCCACACATAGTGGTTTTTGTCCGCAACTTCGACTTCGATTGGAAGAGTCTTGGATCCGAACTTTCAAAATCTCCGCGCACGAAAGGCGGAGCGAACGTGGAGTTTGTGCGATTAGCGAAATCTGGAAATTTTAATGCCTTCCAAAGTCTTGATGTCAGAGTTTGGGAGCGCGGAGTCGGTCCCACTCGTTCCTCTGGCACAGGAGCGGCCGCTGCTATGGTTGCATCAAGAGAGATGGGACTTACGAGGTCTACAGTTAAAGTAAAATTTGAAAACGAAACGCTGGCAATAAATTGGGAAGGATTGGGCGAGTCAATTTTTGTGACGGGATCCGTCGAGCGACTTCTGAGCGGAGAAATCTACATATGATAACTACTTTTGCCGAAGTGTCTCGTCTGGCGAAAAAAGGGAATGTTGTGGCGGTTTCCCTGCGTCTTTCCGCCGATCTTGATACACCAGTCTCGACTTTTCTAAAACTCGCCAGGGGCAAAAAGTATTCTTTCCTTTTAGAGTCAATTGAAGGCGGAGAAAAGCTGGCGCGGTATTCATTCGTCGGTTTCGATCCGTTCTTGGTGATAGAGATCAATCCCGCTTCCGCAAGCGTTGAGAGAAAACACGGCAAGGGTATTCGGGAAATATATGTTCGCAACGGCAAAAAGAAAAAGGTAATCCTTGGCCAGCCAATTGAATTCCTGGAAAAAGAATTCTCAAAATATTCTCCAGCGCCCAGCCTGGGAATTCCTCGATTCTCCGGCGGAGCGGTCGGCTATTTTGGCTATGACGCTATTCGCTGGATAGAGAATATTCCGTCAACTACGAAGGACAATTTACATATACCCGACTGCATACTTGGGTTTTATCGCTCGATTGTAGTATTCGATCACCTGCGTCAGGAATTGATACTTGTCGCAAATGTTCTTTGCGATGAGGGCGATGGAACGTTGCGAGAAAAATACAATACTGCCTGCGAATGGCTGCTTAAGACGCGAAAACAAATAGATAGAAATGTTAAACGCCAAACGGCTGAACCAAAAACAGCCGCTCGAAAACATACTCTCAAAACTCATGCCCGAGCGGGGGAGTTTGAGAAAAACGTACGCCGTGCGAAAAAATACATCCGCGAAGGCGATATTTTTCAGGTTGTTCTTTCGCAAAGATGGTCTCTAAGGGCGAAAGTCGATCCGACCGCGCTGTACCGCCGACTGCGCAGAATGAACCCTTCGCCGTACATGTTTCTCTTGAATTTTGATGATATCTCTGTTGTCGGATCATCACCGGAAATGCTCACACGAGTTGAGGGCGACACGGTCGAAACCAGACCGATAGCCGGCACACGACCACGCGGAAAGAATCCAAAAGAAGACGAAAAACTCGCCAGAGAACTTTTAGCGGACCCAAAAGAAAGGGCCGAGCATATCATGCTTCTAGATTTGGGGAGAAATGATGTGGGCAAGG
>JACZUZ010000152.1 GCA_022572905.1 Candidatus Zixiibacteriota bacterium
TGTGTGAGGTAATTAGCGCATCCTGATTGGAAAAGCGCGGATTCCAACCGAGTTTGGTCTGGATTTTCTCGGTGGATACATAGCTATCCTTATCGGCTGTGCCATACACCCATTTATATAACGGTGACACGCCAATCAATTCAAAGAAAGCGAGAGCGGGTTTGACGATACTGGCTGGCGTAGGCATGACGCGAGCGCCGCTGTCGGCGAAATCGCACAATGCCCCAACGTCCTGACGAACAGTTTCATAACGTGACGAGCCGACGTTAAAATTGTCGTTGGCGAGAACAGGATCGGAGGATGCGGCGAGAACTATTGCCTCAACCAGGTCGGTAACTTCAAGAAGCTGGTAGCGATTGTTACCTTTGCCAATAATAGGTATTCGCTTTCCGGAATCGACCCAGTCGTAAAGAATCTGGAAAACTCCCAGCCGCGCTGTTCCAATAAATGTCTTTGGGCGAATCACAGGAACGCACATGCCCTTGGCGCGGTATTCGGCGCAAAGCGCTTCGCCAGCGATCTTTGTTTCTCCATAGGCTCCCACTCCAACGAGTTCGTCATCCTCAAAGAGCGGATGTTTTTCCGGGACGCCGTAAACAGCGGTTGAGCTGATAAATATCAAGCGCTCGACCGCGCATTTGTGAGCGATTTCGAGGGTGTTCTTGAGACCGCCGATGTTGGTGGAATATATTTCTTCGCGTTTCCAGAGCGGCAGAGCCGCGGCGCAATGGATGATTATCTCAATTTTGTTGTCGCGGATAAGTTTCGCCATGGCGTTGTGGTCGCGCACATCGACTTTGACCAATAGCGCTTCGGGCGGGTATTCGTCCTTGAAAAAGGGAGCGATATCGTTGAAAGCCAGAAAATCCGCTCCGTATGCGGGGAGTTTTTGGGCCAGATGATAGCCGAGAAATCCGGCTCCGCCTGTGACCAGTATTCTTTTACCTGCTAATGCTGTGTTCATAATCTTATTAGTGTCTATCTATCGAGGAGAGCGAAAGATATTCGATCCCGCAAATCGGGGGGAGAATATATGTAATCCGACTCAATTAGCCAAACCGAATTTCCAGTTGACCAAGACCTGCTAACTATAGCGCTAGGGCCAGTTCAAGGCGCCAGTCGATAGTGTCGATGTCGTCGCCTCCTCTCAATACTTGTGATTCAAACGGAAGGGGAGGAGTAACAAATATGTCATTTTTAAGAGTTGTTAAGACGGTATAGACAAGTCCGCCGCGCGCCCATAGTCTGCTTTTCAAATGAAATGAAAGCCCAGCTTCCACTTGCCCCACAAAACCAGTCCAATTCCTCACAGGAATTCTGATAACAGAAGATGGGTTGCCTAGCGCCTCAATTATGTATGAGGCTTTCGATTCCCCCGCTACACCTGCGCCAAGACGAATGTAGGGTGACATTCGACTTCCAGGAAGCAATTTGATGCGAGTGAATAGAACGCCAAATGTTCGTTTGTCTTTAGGAGAATCCTGATTCAACTCGAAAGTCGCACTATTAACTCTCCTCAATCCCAAACCCAGGGAAATAAAATCAAAAAAATAGAACTCCACTGATCCTGAAATTCCCCATGCTACGTCTTTTCTGAATGCTGATTTTTTTGTTCGGTATGATTGTACGGCCCCTGCGCTCACAACTAAGTGTCCACTCAGACTATGAGGTGATTTTGGCGCACGGTCGAATTCATCTTCATATGTACGTGGCTGTGTTCTTACCGCGCTAATATCCAACGGTTCAGCATACGCGTTTACGCAAGAAACGAGCAGAAGATAAAAAAGAATTCGAATCAGATATTTTCTGTGTGGCCGCATAACATACCCCTTCGTGAAACATAGTATGCGGGAGAGATAAAACGAATATACTAAAACATTGAGAAAAATCTAGAACAATCTGGCGCGTTTGGCGAGGAAAGTGTAGAGAGCTGTGTCGAACGGTTGCGACGTATCGAGAATATGATAGTCGATTCTGCTCTGGTGACAGTCTAACGAGAGTTTGGATGTGAACTCCTTGAACGATTCGGCGTAGGCTTTTTTGATTTGCCAGGGGACGGTTGTTATTTCCTCGCCGGTTTCCATGTCTTTGAAAATCGCTTCGTCCTGAAACGCGAAATCGCGTTCACGGGGATCGACAATGTGGAACACAATAACTTCGTGTTTGTCATGACGGAAGTGTTTTAGTCCGCTGATAATTTTCGCGGGGTCATCGAGTAAATCGGAAATGAGAATAACCAGCCCGCGGCGTTTGATACGTTCGGCCATCACGTGAAGCGTTGCGGCAATGTTGGTCTTATCCGACGGACGCTGGGCGCTTATTTCTTTGAGTAGTCGAACAAGATGTCCTGACTTGGAAGAGGGCGGCACAAAACTGCGAATGTTTTCATCAAATGTCACCAAACCGACAGCGTCGCGCTGTTTGAGATTAAGATATGCCAGTGATGCGGCCAGAGTCGCCGCATATTCTGATTTCTGAACAGCGCCTGAAGAGTAACCCATCGATTTGGAAACATCGAGAAGCAAATAACTTTTGAGATTGGTTTCCTCTTCGTATTGTTTGATAAAATATCGGTCGGATTTTGCGTAGTGTTTCCAGTCCACCAATTTGATCGGATCACCTGGTATATAGTGTCGACGCTCCGCGAATTCCACCGAGAAACCATGAAACGGCGACTTGTGTAATCCGGCGATAAATCCTTCCACAACCATCCGCGCGCGAAGTTCAAGCGCGTCGAGCTTGGAAACCATTTGCGGATCCAGGTATTGAAAGTTTGGGCTTGTCAAAGCGTTCGCTAATCTAAGTGTTCACCAAACACTTATTCTTGTGGCTTAATCGTTTCGAGTAGACGGCTGATGATATTATCGACATCCGCTCCTTCTGCTTCGGCTGCGAAACTCGTGACAATGCGATGCCGCAAAACGGGGTAGGCGGCGAAGCGCACATCCTCCGGGCCCGGCGTCGGGCGGCCGTCCAGCGCCGCGCGGGTTTTGGCGGCGAGTATGAGATACTGTGACGCCCGCGGACCGGCGCCCCAACTCACCCATTTTTTGATATAATCAGCGCTTGAACTTTCACTCGGACGAGTGGCGCGCGCAATAGCAACCGCGTATTCAACTAAATGGTCCGAAACCGGCGCTCGGCGCACGAGGCGTTGCAACGCAATAATATCAGCTCCGGAAAGAGCCTGGTTAACAGTGTAGTCCGGTAGCGCTGTTGTGTTTTTGACAATCTCGCGTTCTTCGGATGCGGAAGGATAATCAACTTTGATGTTAAACATAAACCTATCAAGCTGCGCTTCGGGAAGCGGATATGTCCCTTCCTGCTCGATTGGATTCTGAGTGGCCAGAACAAAGAACGGCTCTTCGAGTTTGAATGTTTCTCCTCCCGCAGTGACTTCATGTTCCTGCATAGCTTGAAGTAGCGCGGCCTGGGTTTTCGGCGGTGTGCGGTTGATTTCGTCGGCCAGCACAATATTGGCGAAGACGGGACCTTTCATAAAACGAAAAGATCGCCGACTGGAGCCATGTTCCTCTTCGAGAATTTCCGAGCCGGTTATATCGCTGGGCATCAGGTCGGGTGTGAATTGAATGCGCGAAAACTTCAATCCCAATGTTTGCGCCAGGGTCGAAATCAAAAGTGTCTTGGCGAGTCCGGGCACGCCAATTAACAAAGCATGCCCTCCTGCCAGAAGAGACACGAGCAATTCATCAATTACTTCTTCCTGGCCAACAATCACTTTGCGGATTTCGGCCTTAATTGCCGCGTGGGCTTCACTCAATTTTTCCAGCGCAGCGGTATCGCTGGTGGGAATCATAGTCTCTGGAGTCATAATTTTTTTACTTTCCGAAATATCTAGAAAATTGTAGTTCCTCTAAAATGGTCGCTTTTTGCTTTAGTGTAATTTCTGACAATGAGGTTCAATTACGCTGGCAATTACCCGTTCGTGATGGGATATACTCCCAATGGAGTATATGCAATTATACCGAATTCCCAATTTCCGGCCCATTAGCTCGCCCGATCACTTTCAGATCGGTTCTTCTTGATCTAAACAAGCGAAAAGTGGGCCGTTGGAACGGGAATATAATGACTCTCGGGTAGAAAACGCCTCAAGCGAATATATGTTGATAAGCGATTCATGGAGGTTTATTGAACGTAACTTAACGTATTGTTAATCAGCAGGTTACTGGGTTATTCACAATTTGCAATACTTATCCACACTGCACTGAATTAGTGGAGAAAAATGAGTCTAATGGAATTTCCAGCAACGAGTTGAGGGATTCGGTCAGATCACGGATATTTCTGCCGTTATTATGAGCCGTCAGTGTGAATCTGGCCAGTAGACTGAAACCTCTCTTGCGGGCCGAGAAACTATGCTTTGATCTTGATCTTGTCCTTCTTGGAGCCGAATTCGAAAGCTCCGCCGCCGCTTTCTTCTGCGGGAACAGTCTTTTTCTCTTCCGGGGGAATGAATCCAAGATTGCCGGATTTCCCTTCTTTCATATGGCAACCACCGCAGAATACAGCTCCTTGCTCGATAACTAGCGATTTTGTGCGAAGATCACCTTCTACATCGCAGTTAGCCTGCAACTCTATGCGCTCGGTGGCGTGGATATCACCAACCATTTTACCGGCTATTACAGCGGAGCGCGCTTCAATTTGAGCTTCTACCAAACCGCTTGAACCGACAGTGACTTCATCTGTGGAAATAATCTTGCCTTTGACAACTCCATCAACGCGCAAACCACCTTTGAGATCGATTGTGCCGGTGAACTTGGTTTCTTTTCCTATGACTGTGGTCATTTCCTCTCCTGACATTTTCGAATTTCCACTTAACATTTTCATTCTCCTTCACTTAGATGGATTATTTGTTTCTCTTAAATTATACGTTTTAGTTTGTACGAAACAGAAGGACGCACACCTAATATTGTCCTTTATTATTTCGGCCAAATCCTGTTATTCGACAGTTTCTCACAATTGTTAGTCTTCCAATAATTTGCTGTTGGGAGAAACCCCCGCTCCGCCCAGGAAAGGCTCAGGGTCGATTGGCTTTCCATTTGCGCGAATTTCATAATGCAGATGCGGCGCTGAGGAAACTCCGGTATTGCCCGAGAGAGCCACACGGGCTCCGGCGATCACCGGCGAGCCGACAGAGACCAAAAGTTTGCTATTGTGTCCGAAGAGCGTGGTAATACTGTCGTTGTGTCGCAGGATTACGGTCAAACCATAAATTTTGTCTTCACCGGCGAAAATCACCTCGCCCGAGGCGGTCGCCAGGGCCGGGGCTCCCTCGCCGACGGCGATATCACTCCCGGGATGGTACTGCCCGCTGGCGCTGTCCTGGAAGCCGCGCGAGATGAATCCCTCCAGCGGTAACCCAAAGGGAATACTCAGGTTGCGCGGGAACAGCGCCAGTCCGGCCGTGACCCCGAGTTGTTCTGAGGCCAGCGAATCCCGGCCAAAAGTCAGCGGAGTTAAGTTATGCTCCACACCGGCCATCTCGGCCACCTGAATCATCAGCTCCTGGGCTTTGATCAGGTTTGCTTCTAATCGCATGACTTTTTGCCGGTATGATTCCAGGTACAGTTTGTTTTGAGGCCCGCCCCAGGAGCTAGCTCCCGAACCCTCTGGTTAAAGGGAGTTGTTAAGTTGGCATGGCGGGGATGCTCGCCGAACCCATTG
>JACZUZ010000153.1 GCA_022572905.1 Candidatus Zixiibacteriota bacterium
GCAGCTGCCCGGGGGCGAATCCGCCGTCGCAGGACTCACCATCTTCAATCAACTTCTCTGGTTTATCGACTCGATCAACGCTCTGATCGGCGCGGGTTCAGTTGCGGTAATCGCGCATTATTATGGAGAAAAAGATTACGGCTCATGCGAGAAAAGCATTCGACAGACATTCATGCTGAAAATAATCGTTGGTGTCATTTTCGCCGGAATAGCTCTAATGTTCATTGGTCAGATCATCGATCTGCTGGGAGCGCGCGCAGGGACGTATGATATCGCAGTTGAGTACGGAAGCATTATGCTCTGGGGGACACCGCTTATCTTTGTCGCCTTCTCTATTTTTACGGCGCTACGGGGTATCGCAAACCCGAAGCTCGCCATGACAATCATGCTGGCCTCTACAGCGTTCAATATGATTCTCGACCCGCTTCTCATATTTGGATACGCGGGGTTCCCGGCCCTGGGAGTAGCGGGAGCGGCAATAGCATCGGTCATAACATATTCGCTGGTCGTTTTAGTTGGCGTGCTCTATCTGATTGGGAAACGATGCAATGTTCAGATTCATTTATTTAAGACCGGATGGTTTGACACCGAAATTATCAAAAGAATAATCCGCGTCGGAACTCCATCATGGATCGGACAGGGTGCATGGTCATCTTCAATGATTCTCCTGACACCCATGGTCGCCGCTTATGGCGATAAGGTTATGTCGGCTTATGGCATCAGCCTGCAGGTAGTCGTTTTTGGATTGATGATAGTAGTTGGTGCGGGGTTGGGCTTAAGTTCACTAATTGGCCATAATATTGGAGCCAACAAACTCAAACGCGCAAAAATTACAGCAGACCGAGCAATCATCTTATCCGCGGTAATAATGACCCTAATCGCAATTGTTGCCTTTATCTTTGCGAAGACATTCGCGGGCTTCTATTTTACAGACGCAGAATCGAAAAGAAGAATTGTGGAGGCACTTCGTATATTTTGTATTGGAATGCCCTTCTGGGGCTTGCTGGTAATGATGGAAGCTGTTTACATGGGAGTAGGCCGCAACAAGCCGGCAATGGTCGCAAACGTTGTGCGCGGCTGGGGTTTGAGAGTACCCCTTTTCTTCTTGTTGACACAATGGTTCAGCGTCGAGCCACGAATACTCTGGTACGCGGTTGCATTACCCGACATACTGGTAGTCTCTGTCTTCTGGGTGTATTATCGAAAGGGTCGTTGGCTGGACGCAAAATTGGCCTGGCGCTGATTAGCCCGACGACAGACTAGCTTATCAGAATTAATAAGAACTCCACATTAACCTCCATATGAAACTAAAAGAGAACATGCGAACATTTGTAACTCATCTTGAAGGCGCAATAGATGGCGCAACGCTCAACGCGCAAGAACTACAAACAATGAGCTCTGAGCGCCCGCTCTGGACTCGGTATGATCTCGATTCTGTCCGAAAGTCCCTGACCAAGGAGTCTCTGACGAAGCGCGAATGTACGATGTGGCGCTACCGCGAATTATTACCTCCCTCAGGCGATGACGAGATCGTAACATTGGGCGAGGGCATGACGCCTATTTACAACTGCCCGAGGCTGGCGGATCATTTCGGACTGAAGAATGTGTCCATAAAAGACGACTCTCAACTCCCGACCGGAAGCTTCAAGAGTCGTGGCATGGCCATGGCGCTAACGATGGCCAAGAAATTCGGTGTGAAACGAGTTGCCGTGCCTACCTGCGGAAATGCAGGCGGCGCCGCCGCCGCGTACGCCGCTCGCGCGGGTATCGAGGCGTATATCTTTATGCCAGACGACACACCAAAGATAAATCAATATGAATGCAATTTATTCGGAGCTAAATTATTTTTGGTCAACGGATTGATTTCGGATTGCGGAAAAATTGTGCGCGACGGTAAAGAACCCATGGGCTGGTTTGATTTGTCCACTCTGAAGGAGCCTTATCGCCTTGAAGGTAAAAAGACCATGGGTCTCGAATTGGCCGAACAGATGAACTGGACCTTGCCCGATGTCATTATATATCCCACCGGGGGAGGCACCGGCCTGATCGGGATGTGGAAAGCGTTTCATGAATTGATTGAGCTGGGCTGGATCGACCCAGACAGACTTCCCCGCATGGTCTCGGCTCAATCAACGGGTTGTTGTCCCATTGTTAGAGCTTTCGAAGCCCATGAAAAATTCGCTAAGCCTTTTGAAGACGCCAACACCATGGCCAGCGGAATCAGAGTTCCTGTAGCCGTCGGAGACTTCATGATACTTGACGCTATTTACAGCAGTAATGGAACCGCGGTTGCCGCCGAGGAGGATCGCTTTCCCGCCTGGATGCGCCTTGTGGCGCGGCTTGAGGGAGTGGGCATGTGCCCGGAAGCGACCGCAGGTATTGGCGCCCTTGAACAGCTAAGTAAGAGCGGATGGATTAAGCCGGACGAACGCGTTCTATTATTCAATACCGGCGCGGCGCAAAAATATCCCCATATAGAGCCGCGCGATCCGGCCAGAGTCAACAAAGACAAACCAATAGATTGGGGTTTCATTGAAAGTCAGTCAGTCTGATATTTTTTGACCAATTGTAGTGTTCACACAGCGACAAACGAAAACTGCCGCGAATGCAGAAATAATCGGTATTACCGGAAAATGGAATCGCCCGAACCCGAAATAGACGAAATGAACAGCCGCCCAATAAGCGAGAGTGGCCAAAAGCAAATAGGCCCCGGGCGTTCTTAATTCTTTGGTCGTGAAGAATTTCCATGTCCCCGCCAAGGCGAGCGCCAGGACGAACATATAGAACAACTGAGTCACTCCAGCGAGAATAACATACCTATCCGTCACTCCATCATTAGCGGCGCGTATTATCTCATAGTGCAGAGCGTCAATATCTATTGAATATAGAAAAGCAACTTTCAGTACGCCCATCTTTAGAAATCTGGCCGGGTTCTTCTTGATAAAATCCCATCCCAAACTATATCCCAGTCGATCATTGCTCGCTTCAAGCGCAGGTATGTTTAGCTTGAAAATGGCTGTATCGGGTATGCTCCACCCCACTCCTGAGCGGGGGTTGTCACCTATATAGAAATTACCACCGCCGTTCGATGAAATCGCCGATAATCCCAACTCGCGCTGATTTCTGATCATCCACGGCGCGACAGTCATTGCAAAAAATATTAGAGTGACAGCAAACAAGCCCAGCGGCGCTCTGGGACCCAAGCGAGATCGAAACCAATAGAGCGCTGCTAGTGGAATCCAGGTTAAAGTGAGCGGACGAGTTAGAGCGGACAATCCCAAAACAATACCGGCGAGCGCCAGTGAAAGCCACCCCAGATTTTTAAGCGAATCGACTCTGATAATTAGCCAGATAGCGAACAGGAAAAGAAAAGTAAACGTAGTCTCGGTCATAATCTGATTCGTGAATAAAATCTGACTGGGGAAGATAGCCATAATGACGAGGGTCAACCTCGCAACACGCTCATTCCACACGCGTCTAGCAATCAAATAGGCCAGATAACATGTTCCAACGCTCAGGAATATGTTAAATATGGCGCCGCTAATAGGAGCCTGCCCGAAAACCAAATACAATCGTGAAAGCAAAAAAGGATATCCGGGGGGCAACATCGCGGTTGGTTCGCCTTCATAGTAAAATCCACCCTGCGCAATCCAGTTCGTCGCCAGATAATCATATCCCGCGCTGTCGGCCCAGAGTTGGATCGGGATCAGGGCAACCGCCAATACCCGCAGCGCTAAAGCGCTAACGAGCGCTATAAAAAGAAAACGCTTGCTGTTCCATCCCTCGATACTATTCGAGAGCGAATTTAATCCACTCGCCACTCGGTTATAGAAAACCAATAGGCAACCGGGCGCGGAGAAGGAAATCAGGAATATTCTCAACTGCAGGAAGGAATCAGGGTCTATTACACCATCCGGACTTAAGAAAAGAAACTGATTTTTGAGAAACTCAAAATTTAATACAGCCAGAGCTGATACGATCAAAAAGCCCAGCCCGGTAGTTATGCGCAAGTATTTCATGTGTTTATTTATTCTGAACCCTCAAAATCAGTCTTTGACCAACGCCTACATAATAAATGACGTCCAATTAGGCAAAGTTGATAAATTCTGGCGCAGGAAATGCTCGCACACCTCACATTCAGCGCCTTACGCTTAATTCACCATTAAAAGCGACCCTGATAGTGTTGACAAGCGCGAAATAATATTGAATTTTCGGGATGTCGAAGTCACAGGACATGTTTCCCTCCCCTCCTGCGAGAGTCGGCCAGATCGGAAGGAATTGATGGAATCTTCGCATAAAGGGAATTTAATAATGGAACGGGATGAGAAATCTCAGATAGATGGAGTTGGGCTGATCGCACGGCTTCTTGAAGTTCGCACTATGAGCGAGGAATTATGCAGCCCCCTCGAAATCGAGGACTATGTGGTTCAACCTATCCCGGATGTAAGTCCGCCGAAATGGCATTTGGGACATACGACCTGGTTCTTTGAGCGTGTTATTCTGCAGGATTTTGAAACGGGCTTTAAGGTCTTTGACAAGAAATATTACTTTGTATTCAACTCTTACTACAAGTCGTTCGGACCGCATCTGGATCGTAACCTCCGCGGAACAATCTCGCGCCCGACTGTCGCCGAAGTGATGAAGTATCGAAAAGCTATTACTGAGCGAATCGTTAGTCTGCTGGAAAATATGGACGAATCCGCCCTGATCCGAATAGCCCCGTTGATCATTCTGGGAATGAATCATGAACAACAACATCAGGAACTTCTCGTTTCAGATATCAAGATTATCCTCTCCGCCAATCCTCTCCGTCCGGTCTACTTGCCCCGTATAGCAAATGAGTCGCGAGTAACGGCGCTTCCTTCCGTGGCAATTGAATTCGAAGGCGGAACGCGCGAAATTGGCGCGAACGGAAACAACGGTTTCGCCTACGACAATGAATTCCCTCGTCATCGAGAGCTGGTTGCCGATTTCAAGCTTCACAATCGTCCTGTTAACTGCGGAGAGTATTTGGAGTTTATGGAAGACAAAAGCTACAGCGATCACCGTCTCTGGCTTGCAGATGGTTGGGCTGTAATTCAAGAAGAACAATGGAACGCGCCGCTCTACTGGGAAAAGCTTGACGATTCCTGGCAAATCATGACCATGTCAGGTTTGCAACCGGTTAATGTCGCAGAGCCGGTTTGTCATGTCAGTTTTTTCGAAGCTTCGGCGTATGCGCGATGGGCCGGAAAGCGCTTGCCCACCGAGTCCGAATGGGAGACAGCCTGTCTCAGTCAGGAGTCCGATAATCATTACGGAACGCTTCTCGAGGATAAAGAATTCCATCCGAACTGTGCGACAAAACCAAAATCAGCGCCCGCCAACTCGCTCCAGGCAATGATCGGAGACGTTTGGGAGTGGACTGCCAGCGCGTACCTCCCCTACCCCGGTTATCGCCAAACGCGTGACGCCCTAGGAGAATACAACGGCAAGTTCATGAACAATCAAATGGTTCTTCGCGGCGGGTCTTGCGCTACACCAAGAAGTCACATCCGACCGACCTACCGTAATTTTTTCCAGAGCTATAAACGCTGGCAATTTAGCGGATTTCGCCTCGCAGAGGATGCGAACTCACGTCGATAAGTTTCTCAGCGCATTAATTATGTCTCATAAAGTTAAAGTTATCGTACCT
>JACZUZ010000001.1 GCA_022572905.1 Candidatus Zixiibacteriota bacterium
TCCCCACTGTCGACGGATCCGGAATCCAATCGCAATCGGAGATCGCCGCGACAGCCCTCCGGCGAATGAAGCACGGTCCCGGTGGTCGATCCGCTGGCACCGGGCGCGTCGTGGATGCGAACGATGGCCGCGTGAGGGCCAAGGGTCCAGCGGGCGGCGCACGATTGTTGTTGACGCCGCGCCGCCAGTGCCCCGAAGGCGGCTCCTACCAAGAGGGCCCCCATCACTCGATGACGCCATCCGGACCGGATCCCAACCGCTACGAGCACAGCGGCCGCCGCCAGCACGGGAAGCGGGGGTAGAGCAAGGAACACCGCAGTCCAGAGTCCCACGGTGTAAGCCACGGCGAATCGAGTGACCGGGGGCCACACGATTCGATTATCTCGCTACGGTTACGGTTCGGTGAACACCGATCCGCGTCTGTGAGTCACGCTTTGACCGCCAACGGCCACACGCCGTGTGCCGGTCACTCCACCAGCACCGCCAGCTCTCGGCCGGCAACGGGCACACCGGTAAACGTCGACCCAGTGGTCCCGGTAAGCCGAACCAGGCGATACGATCCGATCGTTTCGGCCGACCCTTCGATGAGCACGATCTTGTTGGCACGCGTGCGGGACTGCAGCAGGCCCCCCCGCCGGGCCTCCTTCTCCACCAGGACCTCGTGCGTGCTCCCCACCAGATTGGCGTTCTTGCGCCGTGCAACCTCGCGTACCGTGCCGATGAGGCGTTCGAGGCGCTCACCAGCCAGCTCGTCGGGAACGTGCTCCCGGATTTTGACCGCCGGCGTACCATCCCGAACTGAGTATTTGAACGTGAACGCGTTGTCGAACTGCACCTCACGCACCAAAGAGTCCGTCGCGAGAAAATCGTCTTCCGTTTCGCCGGGGAACCCAACGATTACATCTGCGCCGATTACGACTTGCGGAATTTCACTTCGAGCCAGCGCGGTAACTTCCAGATATCGCTCTCTATTATATGGGCGGCGCATTGCGCCAAGAATTCTATTTGATCCGGATTGCAATGGCAAATGCAAATATCTGCAAATACGATTCTGGTTTTCCGCCATGAATCGAATCAGCTCTTTATCGACGACCTGCGGCTCAAGAGATGATATCCGCAATCTCGACACATTCGTTTTGTCGAGGAGAAGTTTCAACAAATCACATAGCGAGCCAACTTTGGCTCGCTTGTCTTTGAAGTGACCTATGTGCACACCTGTTAGAGTAACTTCACAATATCCCGCATTCACCAATCGACCCACATCGCGCACGACATTCTCGGCGGAATTATTCCGAAGCGAACCGCGAACTGTTGGTATAATGCAAAACGCGCAGGATTGATTGCATCCGTCGGAAATTTTGAGCCAGGCCCGGCTTCTTCCAAAGAATTCCGACACGCCGCCGTTTTCGCAAGCGACATCTGTTCCTTGCTCAAACATTTCCGGCCATTTGTTGCGAAGGATAATATCAGTGCGGCTCTTGTTTTTATTGTCAATGACAAGATCAACACCTTCGAGAGCCGCGACTGTTTCGCGATCGGACTCAACGTAACATCCAACTACGACCAGCTTGGCGTCGCCCTTTCTCCGGGCGACGTTGGAGATTATTTGTCGGCAGGTGGCGTCGGCTTTATGGGTAACAGTGCAGGTATTGATTAAATATATATCAGCGCGTTCCTCGAAAGGAGCGCGCTGAAATCGAAATCGACCTAGTTTTTCGGCTATTTTCTCTGTCTCAAACTGGTTGAGACGACAACCGAGCGTGTGAGTGGCCAGCCGCTTCATATTTCGATTAGGGGCAGGATTAATACTTACGACTGCTTTAGAGGATTTCCTCTTCTTTCTTCTCTCCTTCGTCTGGGCTGGCCTCCTTAGTATCAACGGCAGCCTCTTCGGTACTCGCGGATTCAGACGCCGCAGGCGTCGGTTCCTTCGCAACGGCTTCCGCCTCGGACTCAGCGACAGATTTTTCGGCAGGCTCCTCCTCAGCCTCTTTAGCGGAGCCTGCCAATCCCGCGTCCTCAAGAGCTCCGGCCATTGAAGAATCATTCTTGGATTCAGCTTGTTTGGAAATAAAACTATCGAGCTCGCTCTTGTCGCGATTCTTGTAATAGGCTTCAACCGAAAGAGCGATTCGATGCGAGCTAGCGTCAAATTCAATAACACTCAACGGAATTTCCTGTCCTTCGGAATAAAGTTGCGAAGGCGAGGTGATATCCTTTTTGCCGAGTTGAGCGGCGGGGACAAACCCTTCAACAAAACCATCCAGCTCAACTACGATACCGCGATCAAGCACACGAGTGATCTTGCCCAACGCTTCCGAACCAACAGCGAACTTTTTCTCGAGCTCGGGCCACGGGTCTTCCTGCAATTGCTTGAATCCAAGCGAAATCCTGCGGTTGTCATGATCGACTTTAGTGATCTTGACTGTGACTTCATCACCCTTGCGCATAATCTCCGACGGATGCTGTATGCGTCTGGTCCAGGACATATCAGAGATATGCACCAATCCGTCAATGCCCTCTTCAAGTTCAACGAAGGCTCCGAAGGCGGTTAGGTTGCGCACCTTACCAGAAATAACGTTGCCAAGAGGATAGCGCTCGTTGATTTTCTTCCAGGGATCCTCTTCAAGTTGTTTGATACCGAGTGAAATCTTTTCGGCGTCTTTATCGACGTTGAGCACCACAACTTCAATCTTGTCATTCACGTTCATGATTTTGGAGGGATGCTTAATATGCTGAGTCCAGGACATTTCGCTAATATGAATCAAACCTTCAATGCCCTGCTCAAGCTCAACGAACGCGCCGTAATCTGTAATCGAAACTACTCTTCCATTCACTTTTAGACCGATAGGATACTTCGTCTCGATATTCTCCCAGGGATATTCTGAAAGTTGTTTCAGACCCAGAGAAATGCGCTGTGTTTTATCATCGAAATCGAGAATCTTTACATTGATATCCTCGCCCAGTGTGCAAAGTTCGGACGGATGCTTAATGCGTCCCCATGACATATCGGTGATATGCAGAAGCCCATCAACACCGCCCAGATCAATGAATACTCCGAAGTCAGTAATATTCTTGACTATACCTTTGCGCACCTGATCGACGGCGATTTCTTCGAGAAGCTTTCCGCGTAGTTCGGCGCGATCTTCTTCGAGAACAACCCGACGAGAAATAACAATATTACGTCTATTCTTATTGAGTTTAATTATTTTCACTTCCAGGGTTGTGTTGACAAGAGCGTCGAAATCCGGAACCTGGCGTAATGCGACTTGCGAACCCGGCAAAAATGCGTCTACTCCCATAACGTCGACCACGAGTCCACCTTTAATGCGCTTGACAACCTTACCTTTGACCAACTCTCCGGCATCATGAGCCAAGCGAATTTTATCCCAGACCAATAGGAAATCAGCTTTCTGCTTGGAAAGCAGAAGTTGGCCGCTTGAATCTTCCATCGCCTCGAGAAATACATCAATCTGTGCGCCGACAACAATATTTTCCTGTTGGGGAAATTCAGAGATCGGTATTACTCCCTCTGATTTGAATCCAACATCAACGATCACATCATCGTGCGTAACACCCAGTATTTTCCCGCTGACAATTTCGCCTTCCTTAATATCGCAGATAGTGCTGTCATACATTTCCAGCATGGCGGCGTACTCAGTCTCTGAATACTCCATGGCCTCAAGTTCAGTGAGGCGCATTGAGGCGACTTCGGAAAGTACTGGCTTATCTTCTTTTACCTGTGGTTGAATTGCTCTTTGCGCAACACGGCGAGTACGCGCTGTTTCAACTTTTGTAATCTTCTTCGCGACGACTTCAGCTTTAGGAGTCACGACCTGAATGATTTCCGCTTTGGTCTTTTTGACTTTTACAACTTTAGTCTTGCTGGTGCGTCTGGATTTGCGTTTTGAAACTTCAGTCGCCGTCCCGGCGGGGTGATTCGCTTTGCTGGCGGGTAAATTCTTGGTGGAAGCCGCCTTTGACGAAGTCTTGGATGTCTTCTTCGACATGGCTGTCTTCTGCGATGTTTTCTTGGCTACTGCCATTGATCTTAAATCTCCTCTTGCGTTCTTCTTATATCGGAACGCTGTTCATATATATTATTCATATTATTCATATTATGGTATTCGAACTAGCAACAGCAGAGCGCTATGTAGCGCCTCGTTCGGACGAGCTTTCCTTTAGTAGGGGTCCCTTTGAATTCATCTGTGATTCAGCGAAGCGCGTCTTGAGAAGCGATATCCTTCGCATTGCTTCCTCTGTTATCATCTCCCAGCCGTCGCGTCCGAGCGGGCATGATTGAATCCATCCGGAGTCAATTACAGTTCCATAGCTGACACTCAGCTTTGCGCGCCTTAACAAACAGCTCTTAGCCTGGTTTGAACCATGAATGTAGCAGGGCAGAATTGGGACCTCACATTCGCGGGCAATCATTCCTACTCCGGGTCTTGGTTTAAGGAACTCCTTCCCGCCGCCGCGAGTGCCTTCCGGGAAAACAACAAGAGGATCGCCATCTTTGAGAATCGTTATTGCGGTCTTGATCGCTGTTCGATCAAAAACACCACGACGCACGGGGTGGGCCTGAACTCTACGGAGTATCGATCCGAAAATAGGAATATCGAATAACTCTTTTTTAGCGAAGAAATGAAAAGGTCGACGAGTGTAACTAGCGACAAAAGGCGGATCAAAATAGCTAATATGATTAGAGGCGAGAATAAACGCTCCAGAGCCAGGGATATTTTCAGCTCCGTAAGACCGTCCTCCCAATAAAAAAATAAGAATCCGTGAAAGATTCCATACTACGGCGTAAATAAATGGCATAATCTATCCTAGGAATCCTTCTTTCGCACAGTATCATCAAACGCATTATCTTTAAGCAAGTCATTCGACTTCATTCTTGATTCTGCAAGCTCACAAATTCTGGCAACTTGCTCCTCAAATGACAAATCCGTTGTATCGAGCAATACTGCGTCGGCGGCAGGAGTTAGCGGACTTTCGGCTCGCGTGGTATCAATAATATCGCGCCTCTCCAGTTCCTTTAATTGTTCATTCGGTTCGGTGGCAACGCCAGACTCAACCAGCTCCTTTGATCTTCTTTGCGCGCGAGTCGTTAACGACGCGTTCATGAAAATTTTCAAGTCCGCATCGGGAAATACAACCGTGCCAATATCTCTACCCTCGGCGACAATTCCCTTTGGCGAATTATTGCGCTCATTAACGTCGCTTGATTTAATTAGACTGTCTATTCTTTTCGCTAGTTCGCGCTGTTTGCGGACGACAACTTCGCGCGCCTCTTTAATTGATGAAATTCGAGACACGCACTCGGTTACATTGGGCTGACGAATCTTTTCGCCAACTGCAACGCCGCGAGCGAGAGCTTCAGTCAGATGCGGTGATGAGCCATTATTGGCGGGGGGCTTGATCTGTAAATCCACATGTTCCGCCAACCGGACAACTGAATCGATATCATCAGGCGAAACACTTTCTTCGAGAGAAAGCAAAGCCAGCGCTCGATACATTGCGCCCGTGTCCAGGCTCAAGAAGCCCAGCCTGCCCGCCACCGCTTTAGCTGTTGTGGATTTTCCCGACCCTGATGGGCCGTCAATTGCAATTATGAACAAGAGGGTAAACAAAACAGGCCGCTACTCGATTCAGACGAAAAAATGGGACTATGGTCCCCTGAATACTTATCGAGAATTTCCGTAGCCTGCCCGAAGCAAGTCTACGTGCGACCACTCCTAACGTGTGCGGCTAAGATTTGAGACCAGACGAAAGCAATTCCGACGGCCCAGACCACACGGCCGAGAAGATAACGCCTGCGCCCCAAAACGCAAGCGAAATCCTCTCAGTATATCGACGACCCATTGAGGCCGAATTTGGGGATTAATAGAAGCGGATTGAAAGCCCGGCCAACTCGTCCAGGAGCCGGATGCGAATCTTGGGCGAAAGCGTGTCAAATCCCGGCGACTCATAGAAGCCATCCTTCTCCAGGAGTCCCTTTCGAGTCAGATAGCGTCCATAGCTTTCCCCATCGACTTGAATTCCTGAGCCTGCGGGAACCTCAAGAGTTAGTCGATTACTCGGGCCCTTTAGACTGACGCTAACCTCGGATTCTTTGTCCCCTATTCTCAGCTTCAATGAGACACCATTCAGGTCACCGCTGAAAACCATGAGCGGAATATCCATCAAGTTCAAATCCGCCCTGGAGTCTTCGCCAGTCAGTTCCAGTTCGAGTTTTGTCCGGTTAGGAAATTGAATCTTATATCCGTCATCGCGACGGTCGTAATCTATATATATTCCCGGTATAGGACCGCCTCTGCGGCTTCCGAAAAACCCGCTTCCCGAAGTGAAATCGAACGTGGCCTGATTATCTTTTTCGGAGTATGAGGATACGGGTTTTTGTGCGAATCCGTAATATCTGGCGGAAATCACTTCTCCCGCCCTGCCGCGCAAAGTCAGGTCATTTTCCCCGATGTCCAGCGTTGCGCGCAATAGCTCAACGGACGGCGAAACATTTTCTCGAATTCTCGATGTTTCCGAATTGCGCGAGCCGCCATCCCAGAGATAGAACTGGAAAACTACAATGGCGACTACACCCGCTACCAAAGCGGGTGAAAGATAAGCCAGCGCCTTAATCGGAGTGCGCTTGAAAATCATTTCAATCCCGATGGCGATCAGGAAGACCGGCCACCATGCCAAGAGTTCCAGAAATACAGCTCCATCAAGAATATCGGCGCTAACCAATAACCATAGCGCCCCGATTGTTATGAATAGAATTCCCCAGCGTAGCGCTCTAGCGTTCATGAAGTCACCCCTTCCGGTCCGGAAATAGCGGGATTGTCGTTTGGGGCCGAGTTTGGCTTTTCGGCATTCGAGTTTGTCTTAGATTTCTCCACTGAAGGACGCCCGTTGTAGCGCCGTACTAAGATATAAAGCCCTATTCCAATCAGCGCGAAGGGGATAATGTCGGTGAAATCCCACCACCACCAGAGATGATGTCTCAAAAGCAATAGCGCTCCGAATGCGACAAGCAAAATTCCCGGGAAAAGCTTCTTGAACTGAGTGTCGTTCGAAGACCCGGCGCTCTCAGCCGACTTCGCTGGGGCAACTGCGGGGGGTGGCGGAGAGGTTGCGCCTTGCTCACCCTGCGCTGATGCCGGTGACGCTTGCGCATAGGCAACAACGGATGTTTTCGGAATTACAATCCAGGCAATAAGATAAGCCAGGACTCCTATGCCTCCGGCCAGAAATAGAAGAACTACTAAAAGCCGAACCAAAGTCGGATCCACATCAAAATAATCGGCTAGTCCTCCGCAAACACCGCCGATCACTTTGTCTGTTCTTGAACGATATAGTCTTTTGCTCATAATCTCAAATCTCCCGTCTTGTAAGAGTGGTGCATACAGTCCATTAGATTATGACGATTCAATTAGCAAATAGTTGCGTGGAAATATAGCTGGTTAATAATAGGACATCTGCCCCATCAGGAGCCTTTACTCGGAGATATCAAAGGCACAAAGCGAACCTCAAAGACTCTGCTCGAGATGATTTCCCGGCCGATTCTTGAGAAAATGTGGAGATATTGTTCCCCGGTTCCCAGAATCCCCTTGCCCGCCCTTTCGCCCAGAGGGATTATCATTTTCCCGCCCTCGGCGATCTGTTCTACCAGCGCCGGAGGAGCATGATTCGCGGAGGCTGCGGCAACTAGAATCTTATCAAAGGGAGCCTCTTCGATCCAGCCGAGATTTCCATCGCCCTGCCGCATCGAAAAATTCTTAATCCCCATTCGGGTTAATCTCTCCTGCGTCTTCTCCGCTAGTTCCTGAATTATTTCAATCGAATAAACATGGCCAGCCAGGCGCGCCAATAAAGCTGTCTGATAGCCGCAGCCCGAACCGATTTCCAGAACCCGATCGGTTGAATTAATCTCCAACAACTCGGTCATTTTGGCGACGATGTAGGGCTGGCTGATTGTTTGATTATACCCAATAGATATTGGGCCGTCGTCATAGGCCAGACCAGAGAAACTTGAATCGATAAATTCTTCACGTGGGATTTCCGAGAGCGCCTCGAGAATTCGCCGATCCTTTATTCCCCGCTTTTTTAGCTGGGTTTGGACCATTTCATGACGTGCGCGTTCGAAATCCATTTTTCAACGCTAATCTGTCAGTGTCTGTTCGATTGACATAAGAACAAAGCCAGTTCGCGAATCGCTTCGGCTCCGCTAATGGCGCCGCCCGCGCCCCCCGCGCCTCCCGCCCCGCCTTTGATATCGGCTTCGGTTTTCGCCAGACGAGTAATAGCGCTTTCGAGCTCGCTTTCCTTGAATCGACTTGCCTGGGATTTCAAGCGATTAATAAGCCAGGGCGGCGCTTGGGGTTGGCGACCCCCTTTGACCAAAAATAGCTTCATATAGTGATCGGAAATCCAGAATAGTATGCCGGTCGGACTCTCACCGGACAAAAGAAGCCGATCCAATGTCTTCAGCGCTCCGGTGGAGTTCATTGCGGATATTTGTTCAACCAACTGAAACACCGTTCTGCCGGAACCAGCCGAGCACACCCGAATTACGATGTCTTCGTTGATTCTTCCGTCCTTGCCTACATAGGCGATCAATTTCTCGGCTTCAGATGTTAAGGGTCCCAATTCGCCTTCGACGACATCCAGAAACTCGGCAAGAGCCGGTTGTGAGATCGCAACCTGATTGTCTTTGAATATCCGGGCGGCCCTACGTTCGCTCTCGACGCGAGTGAGAAGCTTGAACTCTACAACGGTGACTCCTGATGAGAACTTCTTGAAGATACTCGCAGTCTTGCGCGGTTTTTTGCTTGAACGTGTCCAGAATACGACCACCCGATCATCGGCCGGCGCTTTTAACGCTTTCAAAACAGAATCGACGCCCTTGGGGGACAGGCGTTGGGGATTCAGCGCTATTACCGCTTTGCGCTCGCCCAAAAGAGGCAGCGCCGCCAATTCGGCCAGAAGAACACCCACGCTATCTTCATTCAAATCGAGATTGTGAATATTGGTCGCGCGCAACGCTTCCGGCAAATATTGATTGCACAAAAAACGAATCGCTTCGCGCATGCGATAATCATCGTCGCCATAAAAATAATACGCCCCTGAAAAATTTCCGGCGCGCGTTGATCTGGCGAACTCATCGGGATTCATTCCTCAAGATAGCGCAACTTATTCCAAAGGCGCAAGACCCCGCCATACAATATGAGACACACGCCAATGACGAGACCTTGCGTGCACGGCAGATGTCCGGCTAGACTGAGTTCGCCGAAGTCACATCTGCCCTGAAAACGTTACCGTGGAGTCTTTGTAGGTCAAGAGCGTTTCGGTCTTGACTATGTCTTTACGGTTGCGAAGTGGACAATAGTCAAGACCGCGCGAATGCGTTCCACGCACTCTGGGTCTTGACCTACGAAGACAAGTTCTCTATCAGATTCTTCACTTCGTTCAGAATGACATTCGTTAGCGGCAGATGTCCAAATCTGCCCGGCGCCTGACCTGCTGAATTTCGAAATTGATGTTGAGAGAGTTGAAGAAGAAATCGTCAATGCGGAGGATTTTGGGGAGTATCCAGACGCGGAAAGAGCGCGCGGTTGCGTTCCAACGGCGTCCATTCCAGCGAAAAGCGGTATTTATTGCGATACGAAATTGCTCTGGCGATGAAAGGCTGGAAGACATCTTCGAAGGCGCGCTCGTCGTTTACCTGCCGCACAACTTTGACATTGTCGCCAAAAATCTGAAGAGCTTTATCACCAAAGAGCTTGCGGTTCAAATCTACGAACTCCAGCAGAGCCAACAGCGAGGCGAAATCGGTTTCATCCTGCCCGCCATCGAAAGGAGCCTTGAAGGATATCCCTAATTCGGGAATAATAAATGACACCACCATTGGCTTCTGACAGTCTTCGGGTTCGTCGCGCATATATGATCCAAAGTAACAATCCATCAGATATTGATGATTGCAAATGGCGTGCCTCGAAAAGACAACTCTCCTCCCGACTAAGTCATTGCGCAACAATAGCTAGTTAATGTTTCGGCGCTGCCTTTGCCGGATTCTAGCTCGAATACGCAAAAGGGCGGCAAAAGCCTGCAGAAATTCTCATGTCTTGGAGTAGTCTCGTAGTAGTAACTATTCAGAATTCGATTGACAATGCTGTCACAGGAAGAGTACCTTTCAAACAGAGAGTTCTCATGAGGCGCTAGATGCGTTTCAATCAAACAAGAACCGACCAAAGCGGGAGGTAATTAATGTTTTGCTCCACAAACAAGAATCGCTTCAATCTAATTTGGTTTATAGTGATTCTCACTCTTTGCGTTTGCTCAAGCGCTGATGCAGGTTGTCCTGTTGGAGATACTCTGGGTGGAGAAGCGCTTTCCGATGAATTTGGTTTCTCTGTTTCATTTGCCGGTGACGTCGATGGAGACGGTCTTGCGGACATCATTATAGGAGCGCCGCTTAACGACGAAAGTGGAGTTGACGCAGGCAAGGCATATGTGTTTTCAGCCGTAAACGGCGATACAATATATACCTTTACTGGAGCGAACGCATCGGATAAATTCGGTTTCGCAGTTTCGTCCGCTGGGGACATTAATAATGATGGCTTCATGGACATAATGATAAGCGCTCCGCTGAATGACGATGGTGGAGAGAACACTGGTAAGGTGTATGTTTTCTCAGGCAAGACAGGGGATACTCTATTTGTATTTACAGGCGAATCATCATTTGACGATTTCGGGTTCTCATTAGCAAACGTTGGCTTTTTCAACAACGACGGATTTACGGACATTATGATCAGCGCTCCGTTAAACGACGATGGCGGAGAGAACTCCGGTAAAGTGTATGTTTTCTCGGGTAGTTCCGGTGAAATTCTTCATACATTTAATGGTGAAGCGCCCCATGATCAATTTGGACATTCCATATCTTCCGCAGGTGATGTAAACAATGATGGTTTCGCCGATGTGATAATTGGTGCGCACCACTTTGACAATGGCGGCGAAGGCGTCGGCCGAGTTTATGTATTTTCCGGACTCACAGGCGATACACTAAATGTATTTACCGGCAGCCAGGCATGGGACTTTCTCGGAATCTCAGTCGCAAACGCGGGTGATGTAAACAACGACGGCTATGATGACATTGTGATGGGAGCGATCGTGGATCCTCCAATAGAAATTCTCCCTGGCAAAGCGTATGTGATCTCAGGCCGGACCTGGGATACATTGCATGTCCTGACTACACAAATCAAATATATGGACTTATTTGGAATCTCGGTTGCCGCGGCAGGGGATGTAGATAATGACGGTTTCGACGACATTCTTATCGGAGCGATTTCGTATCTCAACGGAACATTTGTTGAAAAAGGTGCAAAAGTCTATATCTTTTCCGGATTAACCGGCGACTCTCTGTTTGTTTACTCCTCACAGGATGTGGGTAATGGTTTCGGACTGAGAGTAAGCTCTGCGGGAGATGTAAACGGCGACGGTAATGTCGAGATCATCGTGAGCGCAAAGAACGATAACAGTAGAACCGGCAAGGCGTATGTGCTTTATCTGGGTGACAATGACAGTGATAATTTCTACTATCAATGCGACAATTGCCCCAACATTCCGAACCCGTCCCAGAAAGACACCGACGGAGACGGGATTGGCGACGCCTGTGATTTCTGCCCTCTCGACCCGGTCAATGATTGTTGTTGTTACCTCGCTGGTGACGCTGACGATGGCGGGGATGTCAGTGTCGGTGACGCCACTTACATTATCAAGTATATATTCCAGAGCGGAGCGAAGCCTGTGTGTTGCGATCAAGCTGACGCCGACGGCGGTGGTGATGTGAACATGGGTGACGCCACTTTCATTGTAAAATATATCTTCCAAAGCGGAATCTCTCCGAGTTGTCCGCAACCAGACGATCTGGTATGTGGGTGATCGGCCCGGCGCCGTGCTGTCAATAGAAAAAACTTCTTGTCAATCCGATGTCGATGACACGCCATTCTGCAACTTCTGATATTGAATCTCCGCGAAGCGGTCGGTCATCCCGGCAATGTAATCCGCAACGAGTCTTGGGGTCGATTCGGTATTGAGTTTGGCTTTTGCGTTATCTGGAATCCTTTCCGGTCGCTCGCTGAAGAATGAGAAAAGCGCATGAATAATTTGCGAGCCTTCATCCGCCATCGCTTTTACTCTCGGATGGGCGTAGACCCTTTCAGCCAGGAATGTTCGCAGTTCGGCTAGTTCCGAGTTCAAACTCTCGGAAAACGCTACAAGTTTTATTTTTGTCTGTCTGACTTTCTCCAGCGAATCAATTCCCTCTCTTTCCAACGCGCGGGTAACGCTCGCGACAAGATCCCCAATCTGACGACTCACTAGCCGCCTTACCAGGTCATAGCGGCGCATTTCAGCGCTTATGCGGGGATACTGAGAGGCGGACTTTCTTATCTCTCTCCTGCAAATGGAGAGAGTTTCCAGCTCACTTATTTCTATTAAACCGTTCGCCAGAGCGTCATCAATATCGTGACTGTTGTAAGCAACTTGATCCGCTATATCCACAATTGAAGCCTCAAGCGACGGACCTGTCCCCGGAGGAAATTCTGTTTCATCAAACTTCGCTCCGGACGTCTCATGCCGCGCGATTCCCTCGCGAACCTCGTAACTAAGATTTAATCCCGGATAATCCGGATAGCGCGATTCCAATTGGTCAACAATCTTCAGCGATTGCGTGTTATGGTTAAAACCCCCTGAATCAGAAAGAAGATTGTCCAGCGCCTCTTCCCCGGCATGACCAAAGGGTGTATGCCCCAGATCATGCGCAAGCGCTATCGCTTCGGCAAGACTTTCGTTTAGCGCCAGCGAACGCGCCACACTGCGGCAGACCTGCGAGACCTCGATCGTATGAGTTAACCGCGTGCGATAATGATCTCCTTCAGAGTTTACAAAGACCTGAGTTTTGTATTCCATCCGCCGGAACGCCTTGGAATGGATAATCCTGTCGCAGTCGCGCTGAAAGCAGGTGCGATGAGAGCTTTCGGACATCGGATGAACTCTGCCCTGGCTATCGGCGGATTTCATCGCATAAGGCGCGAGTGTTTCGCGCTCTGTGTTTTCCATTCTCTCTCGAATTAACATTCGGTTTTCCCTGTCTGGCGCCTCGATATAATTAGTTCCCCGGCGCTCCTGAGTAATATACGATGGAGATGTTTTGTGAATAGCCTAAAGTTGGATGATACGACCCTGAATAAATAATTCCGTATTTTGATTGGCGAATTTCTAAACCGCCGCCATAAATCAAAGGATGCGAACTAACTCCCCAGAATAAATCAGCGGCTTTGCCAACCGGTACTATCTGCCCGAGGCCAAGAACGGGTTTCTTGTTTTCTCTCAGAGTAATCCTGGCGCTGGTTCGAAGCTTTGCGCCCCGGGCCTCAGCATATAGGCTTCCCTCAATTTCCTCTTCCGGAGCGGAAGACACGAAACTCGGGCGATTCAGGTTATCAACTACGATACTCACCAGCGCATGGCGAGTTGTAAGTCCTGCGCTGAGGCCGAGCGAAACGGCGTTAAGAGACGAATAACTGGCCCCAAAATCGTATGATCTGAATGATCCGATCAGCGCCAGCGAGAATTTATTAACGTAATAAGCGACCGCTCCGCGCGCTGTTTTCTCTGCGAAGCCTTTGGATCTTCCAAACTGCTGAACTCCGAATGAAAATCCGGCCCTGTTCCTGCGAAACGCCCAGGCCAAATATCCCGCGTCAAGTTCCTTAAGCTCAAAGCGCCTTTCCGCTCCGGCCTCCAGATACCATTGTCCATCACCGAGCGCTATTCCCGGCGCCCGCAAGTAATCACTCGCTGTTGCGCTCGAAAGCGAAATAGCGCCACCCATACCGCGACTTCGACCACCGGATAATTGGAAAGCGCTAACTTCCGCACATAAACATTGACACATAATCAAAACCACAACCGTTGGCGCTTTTGAATTTACTTTTCTCATAAATTCATTCATCGCGCGACCACTACTGTTTTCTTAGCCGATGCTACACCCTCGATTTTGAGAAGTACAATATAGATTCCGATGGGCGCCCGCTTGCCAGAGTTGTCTTTCCCATCCCAGCCGACCCTGCCATCAAATGGAGCCCCATCAAAGAGCGTTCGAATTTCATTTCCCTGCGTGTCAAAAATAGTAATTTCAAAATTATCGCCCGGCGTTGAAACAAATTCAATGTATGCGGTATCCTCGAACATATCTCCGTCAGGCGAAAATGGATCAGGCGATATGGTGACTTCAAGCCCGTTTCCACTCGGTGACAACAACGTGACATTTGTGGCTCCGGGCGTCCCCCCCGGCGACTCAGAACGTCCCCACAAGTCTTGCCGACCTGGCTCCTCGCTCCTGCTCCAGGTAATATTTGATCCGTAAACAGTTGCGTAGCTGAAACTATCTGCGAGAATTCCCAAGTGATCTATTAGTCGAACAATGTCTCCAGAATTGTTAAGCGTACGCCAGCCACCTACTTCGATTGTCGATACCATCGCCTGAGGATAACTTTCCAGAAAAGCGCTTTCACTTTTAGTAAGGACAACATATTCACCGGGCATTATTAAATATCCAAAAAGATCAATATCTTTGACGTCAACAGAATCGCCGACCATCCATTGACCAATATCGATTGTCGTATCAGATATATTCTTGATTTCGATCCATTCAGGCGTGGGTGAAATCGGATCGGCGAGGAATTCAGTCAGCGCTATTGGAGGAAACTTCGCTCCGGGAGCTTGAACTATTTTGAAATTGTCGCCCGGACGGTCATCCGACCCGACGATTTGAATCCCAACGGTCTCATAAATGTTAGGAAGGATTAGTTCAAGAAAAACAGTTCCCGAACGACCAGAGTCAAGAGGTAAAATCTCAACACACGCCAGCGTATCTCCGCTGAGCGCCGTTTGGTCATTGTCAAGCTGGGGATTAAGAAGTACGGCAACACACGCTCCGGGAAGAGCCGCAAGTCCAGAGTTGACTATAATGATTTCAATTCGTGTGATTTCTTTAGATACTTTTCTGAATGTAACAATTCCGAGGCTCCAATTCAACGCATCGGGCGTGATTGCGTTCATCCGACCGGGTGTCGATCCTTCGGAGCTACTAGATTGCGCAATACTATCTGTCGCGGGCGTATATCTTTCCCAGGACACTCCATCGGCGCCTGAGCTTGTCCATGTTAACACCGAACTATCGCCGAAGGCGCTCTTCAATACAACTTGCCCAGATACGTTTAACAGTTTGAATGTCCCCTCCATGAGCGGATAATCTTCGGAAGCTTCGTCGCCCCATACACCTGAGCCATCGCCCCAGATCATTTCAAATTGTGACGCGTTACGCGCTATTACCGCATAACTTTTTGCGTTTATTAGTCCAAGCGGCGCCATGCCAATACTGTCAGCGCCAATACTTAGGAAGAAAAAGCTAAGCAATGCGTCGTCAGTGGAATCATTGTATAGCTCAACCCACTCCAATCCGACATCACTGCCCGGTTCGTTAGAAAGAACTTCATTTACGATTACACCTGCTGACGCTTTTGCGGTTAACGTAATCACCAGTATCACAGATGCTATACTTATTCGAAACATTACCATACTGCGTTTAATTCCAATCTTAGCGTCATGACTGAGCTTTGCGAAGAATTCTTGTTGTAGCGATAGTTGATTTTCATACTCATCCTTATAGCTGAATCATCGAAAATCGGTGAAGACACCCTTACGAAGCCTGTGAATCGGCGCAACGTAAGGCTTGTGATTTCCACCTCGCTAAAGTTTAACCATAAATCGCCCGGAATATTTTCTAATATATCTCCCTGAATTCTGCCGAAAAGTCCCAGGGCCGCTGGCCTTCCCGTTTTCTCGCGATATTCGATATAGGCGCGAACGCGAACATCGTCGTTGTATCCTAATATTTGCGTTCTAAGGCGCCATTTGTCTTTGGCCACAGAATTTATCTCTCTGCTGGACCCGCTAAACTCAACGCTCAATCTTCCCATCCCGCCCACGGAGTCACTTACGCCAAAAAGATAATCTCCGCGCCAATCACCATCCGGTTGTCCGCTAAGATCGATTCCCATTTCCAGCTCGAGCTCCGAACCAAGCGGGGTGACACTCCGCAAAAGAAATCCTCTTTGATTATTCCGCCGATCAGTAAATGAAAATCGCGCGGTTTCAAGTTCAATTGATTCATAAACCAGTCCCGAGCGCCCGGCGCCAAGCAGATTCGTAAAACCGCCCGGATACGCCCAACCCGCAAGTCTCAGACTTATGTCTCCGATCCGGCGTCTGCCTTCGGCGATTGCGGCCACCGACAATATTCCATTATTTGATTGGAGCGATGTTTCAAATTCGGTGTGAGTGTCTCGCGTTATGTGTCTGAAATTTCCGCTATATTGAAATTGTTTGAACCGCAATCCATTTCGCCTGTCAACGACTTGCGCGAAAGTAAATAGGGCGCCCGCATTAATCGGGCGCCTCTTCAATGTAACTCCCAGTCCGGCGGATTCAATTCGCGTATTCGAGTCCCGCTGAGTTGAACCGAAACCCAAATAATCTAGCGAGCTTTTGGAACTGAAATCAAGCGCTCCGGTATAGATAATTCCATTCTGCGCACCTCTGTCGGGAAACAGAAACGATTCAGAACCCAGCGAGCGCTCTGCGTCGAGGAGAGATCTTCTTCTTCCCAGCGCCAATCCCAATCCCCATTTAGTAGAAAAGCTTCCGACACGGAATGTATTTGTTCTTGATCCATCCGGACGCCATTCAATAAATCTCTCACGCCAGCGCTCCGGGGAATTCAGTCCGCCGGAAATTGTTGCGCCTATCCGAATTCCCGATTGACTGCGAATTCGCAATCTATAGAATTCCTGTGATCTTTGCGACTCATTCAACTCTTGATCGGTATAGATTCGCAGGCTACCGTGAAAGTTTCTTGAAATCTTGATTCCGACAGAGTCTAAACGAAAGCCATCCGCCTGCTCGCGTTGCAGGGGACCCAGTTCAGAAAACTCCTGCTTTCCTACAAAATCAATGTTAGGTATAGAACCGGTTGAAATACTTGTCTGAAAATCATCTCCCGAGCGAAGTAACTCCACAAGCAATAAATATTCTTCGAATTCAATATCTCCGACAATGAAAGCCTCAAAAAGCTCTACCTCTGTCGGGTATACTTCCCGGGAAATCTGCTGAGCCGATAGGTTACACGTAGAACACACTGCCAATATCAAAGAGAGTAACGCTATTTTGAAATACGGCCTCGAAACAAAGAACCTAATTCTGGCAAAGTCCTGATAAATAATAAGAAGCGCCCCTTAGCTGAGAGGATCCACAATAACTGTCCCGCTCATCGGGAGTTTTATGGTTTAAGAATAACGCTTTTGGGTGAAAGAGGGTAGTCCGCGAGAAAGATTAATAGAATTTAATTCAGGCCGAATTTCTTGAGTTTGCGATACAATGTTCGTTCACCGATTCCGAGGCGCCGCGCTGTTAACCGTCTATTCCCATCGGTTTCTTTTAGAGTTTGCGCCATCATACGCGCCTCCATCTCCTCTATTGAACCGCTCTGAGCAAAACTTTCCGGAGTCACTTCTGCGGAGTTAGATGTCGCTGTTTTTCCGAATTGAGCGCCCGGAATGGTTTGGTTGGAATGTATTAACTCTCGCAAGGACTTTACTTCGGCTCCAAGTTGCAACAAGGCTCGATAAATCAATTCCTGACCAATCTGCTCGCTCGCATCTGCAGTCACAACCGGTAGCGCGGTGTTCTGAGACCACTGCTCTTCAAGATAGCGCCTTACGGCGGGCGCTCCCACTTCTCCTGAACCGACTTCGACAGTCATGCGCACGACAAAGTTTTTCAACTGTCTTACATTCCCCGGCCAGTGATACTCGCCCAACATCTTCAACGCTTCGGAAGTATAGCCGGTTATCGATGTGTCTTTGGAGAAGAAAGCAAGAAGCGGCACAATGTCCTCCGGGCGCTCCGAAATTGAGGGGACCTGAATCTTGACTCCAGCTAGTCTAAAAAAGAGATCGTCCCGGAATCGTCCGCTACGCATCGCCTCGTTCAAATCCAGATTCGTAGCGGCAATTGCGCGCACATTAACCGTGCGAGGTTGGGAGGACCCCAAAGGATGCACAACGCCTTCTTCAAGCACGCGCAATAATTTTACCTGCATATCCGGTTTCATCTCGCCAATTTCGTCAAGGAAAAGCGTCCCCCCATCAGCTTTGGCGAAGAAACCATCACGTCGGGCCACAGAGCCGGTGAACGCGCCCTTTTCGTGCCCGAATAACTCCGATTCGATCAACCCTTCGGGAATAGCTCCGCAATTGAGAGCAATGAATGGCTTGTTTGCGCGGCCGGAGCGCGAATGCAATGCGCGCGCGATTATTTCTTTACCACTACCGGAGGGACCAACTATGAGTACGCTCAAATCAGTTGGCCCGACTTTTTCTATTGTCTCGGCTATCATTCCGATACGAGGAGATTTGGAGATTATGCCCAGTTCTTCCAAAAGATCTTTTTGTTTGAGTCTTCTTTGAATTCTGGAATGCAACACTTCGCCTGAATCTGAAATGATATTCTGACGAGATATGCTGCAATCGATTCGCGTGTCAAGGTTTGGCGAACAATCCTCAGATAGCTCTATGCTGTCAGATACTATCACCCATGCGTCTGCGAATGGTTCGAGTGAGTTGATCCATTCAATCAAATCGGGGTTTTCTTCCAACAAACTCTCCTGAATGAGAATTATACCGGCTCCTTTTATTTGCTCAGCCAGACTGGAAACATTCGTAACTGCATCCTTTGCCGGAGAAATGTTTCCCAGGTCTTTTAGCCCGGATGAAACGGCTTTGTTCAGCAGTTTGTCATCCGAATCCAAAAGCGCTACAGCATTCTTGAACATTACCTTTTCCCTCGTTTGCGGCGCGGTGCAGGGCGTTTGGCTTTTCCGCCCACCCTTTTGCTTGATCTCTTACTTCCCTGCGACTCAACTAATTCCAGATCAATTTCACGACGCTCGATATCAACTTTGATTACCTGAACTTTGACACGGTCGCCCATACGAAAGACACGTTTCTTCCTGGCCCCTATCAGGCGATGTCGCGACTCATCGTGGTGATAGAAGTCATCATCAATCGAACTTACCCGCACCATCCCCTCGCTTCGGATTCCATCCAGGCGCACAAAAAATCCCCGACCAATAACGCCGCTGATAATTCCATTAAATTCATCGCCGACGTGTTTTGCCAAATAACTTGCCTGAAACATTTTTATCGCCTCTCGCTCCGCCCTCTCGGCAATGCGTTCTCTTTCAGAGCAATGTGATCCAATGTTTGACAAACTCTTTGACAGTTTGCGATCATAAGCCACTGGTATATGACCATTCTTCAGGCTTTTTAGAATTCGGTGAACGACAAGATCAGGATAGCGTCTTATCGGCGAAGTGAAATGGGCGTAATTCTTAAACGCTAGTCCGAAGTGGCCGATATTTTCCGGCTGGTACACGGCTTTTTTCATTGATCGCAAGAGCAGCTCAGAGAGGTATTCCTCTTCCGGTTCACCTTTAAGCTGCACCAAGAATTCCTGAGCCATTTTCGGACTGGTCGTGTCTGACACCGCGAAGTTGTATCCAAAAGCTTTCGCAAGTTGCGCGAATTGTTCCAGCTTCTCAAGGTCGGGACGATCATGAACCCGAAATAGCATCTTTACGCCCAGACGAACGGCCATCAAAGCCACAGCCTGATTCGCGGCCAGCATAAACTCTTCAACTAGTTTGTGCGAATCGAGTCTTACCCGCGTTCCCAGTTTGACAACATCCCATTTTTGATCCAATTCTATCAGCGGCTCCGGCAAATCGAAATCAAGCGACCCCCGTGCGGCGCGCCGTTTGGTAAGTTTGCGAGATAGTTCATACGCCAGCGCAAGGCTATCCTCTACTGATTCGCTCTTGCCAACCGGTTTCTTTCGTTCGATTATTTCCTGCGCGTCTTCATAGCTAAGTTTATGCCGAGATCGAATAATAGTCTCCGCGACCCGCCAATCGGTCATCTTTCCCGATTTGTCAAAATCAATAAATACAGAATGAGCCAGGCGATCCTGATTTGGCCGAAGCGAGCACAGGTCATTCGAAATTATTTCCGGTAGCATGGGGATAACTTTGCCTGGTAGATAAACCGAATTTCCCCGTCCGAGCGCCTCTTTGTCCAGAGCGGAATCTTCGTCCACAAAGAACGACACATCGGCGATATGAACTCCCAACCGATAGCCGGACGCGATACGTTCAATGTGGAATGCGTCGTCGTGGTCTTTCGCATCAGCGGGATCAATTGTATATATCAGTTTGTGGCGCAGGTCTTCGCGATTTGAGGAAACCTCGTCAGTCCATTTCTTCGAAGCCTTCTCCGCCAGGCGAAGCGACTCCGCAGAAAATTCTTCAGGGAATTCGTATGTGCGCACGATCGCGAGAAGATCAACCCTGCGATTGCCGGGTTTGCCAAGAATCTCAATCACTTCTCCTTCGGGGTTGAGATAAGGATCGGTCCAGTCCGAGAGTTTAACAACAACTCGCTGACCGGTGCGTGGATTTAGTTTGCCACTGCCCGATACATAAATATCTCGATGAATTCGAATGTCATCCGGTTTGACAAAACTGAAACTTTTCCCACGATGGTAAACACCGACAACCTGTTTGCGAGATCGGGTCTGAATGGAAATAACCGAACCGACTTGACGGCCGCGTTCAAAACCTTCCCGACGCACCAGAACTGTGTCGCCGTCAAAGGCCGTCGAAAGTCGCGAGGGCGGTATTAAAATATCCGGTTCGGACTTGTCCCAGATTAGAAAGCCGATTCCGGTTTTTGAAACCGAGATTTTCCCGACTTGAAGATCAAGACGGGCCGGGAGCCCGATGCGACCGCGTTTGAGTCGAACCAGCTCACCCTCCGCCAATAATTCCTTGATTTGACGGCGAAACCCGGAATACTGCGAGGCCGAGATTTCCAGCTCGCGCGCCAGGTCCCTTAATTTGAGCGGACGGGAGAGGATTGTGTTTATCGATTTTAAGATTTCTTTTTTGTTCATAGCTGATTTGAAAACTGGGTTCCTTTGTGCCCCTGTTTGAGATATGGCGCTCTGGCGCCTCAGCTGCCATATCGGCAGTGATGTAAATTACTGAAACACAACACCAAGGTCAAGGGCGGATATTCCATCCTGCTTGAGCGGAGGGGGTGGGGTGATATTATCAAGTCAGCAGTAACCGGTTGACGGAGACTCCCGTGAAACCTGTTTACGGCTCGCCTCAATTTTTTGCGCGAACGAGCCGAATCATTGTATATTGGATTGGCCGATCTTGTGGCACGTCCGCAAGGTTTTCGATTCCCGTCCGAGTGTTAGCTCACTCGGCGGGGCGTTATTTTCGGTAAGGGTAGACGGACTCGAACCGCCCGCTCGGAGATGTTAAGCCACCGCACGGCAAACCTGCTACCCTCTTCCGATTTAGTGTCGTTATCAGGGCAGGGCAGATAGATTCTGCCCTGTCACTGGTGGCGGACGAGCGCGATAGAACGCTAAAAGCGCTAATAACAATGACTTAGCGCCGCCTAAGGTACCTATTGACAATGATTTAACTGGGATGTATATTTTCAACTGGAGTCTTCCATTCTTCTATTAGACTAGGGGTCTGGATTTTCCAAACTTGAGGTGATGTTAGCGCATCACCTCTTTTCGTTTCATGTGTCTTTCTTCTTGACGAATTTGTAACAGCCTGTACTTACCTTTTCAACTTCGCCGGAGTCCGTCAACTTTTTCAACATCACGTATATGGCAGGGCGTAGATTTGTTGACTTGGATTGATACCCGCCCTCTCTGATTTCTCTAAAGATTTGCACAACTTCCATTGAATCAGGTGAACTTCGTTGAAGGATTGTCCTCACCGCTTCCCGAAGACTCATATTCCTGAACTCATCGGAAATCTCATGAATTGTTCTATCAACTACATCGTACGTGACTTGATCGCCGAATTTTATTATCAGGTTCTTGACCGCTTCTTGTTCTTCACGGTTCTCTTTTAACTGTCGCTCAAGCTCCACCGCTTGCTTCTTCAGCTTTGCTCGGATTGCAATTAAGTTCAGCGTGTCTGTAATCTGCATATCCACACTATAAGTATAGTAGATGGGGTCTACTATTGTCAAGCACTTCGGTAGATTTTTATTGACAGGAAAACTCGAAAGAACGAATATGCGCTTAAGAGGCGGATTTCGGCGTTGCGACTTTTGGCATTAGGTGAGAGTAGCCATATACCGACATGAGGAGCATTTCACAAAATTCTATCATTTCAGCCGATTGTTTCGGAGCAATAAGCTCAATTTCGTGATTCGCCTTATTCCCGACATCTTTGATA
>JACZUZ010000154.1 GCA_022572905.1 Candidatus Zixiibacteriota bacterium
GCCAAGCACGGACAAGACCCGACAGGCTATATTCAACATCCTCTCGCATGAAACGCCCGGGGCCCGGGTTCTGGATTTGTTCGCCGGTTCGGGAGCGCTAGGAATTGAAGCGCTGTCGCGTGGGGCAAAATCAGCAGTCTTTGTCGATAAATCCTCGCCGGTGATTGATGTTCTAAAGCAAAATCTTAAATCTCTGGAGCTTTCCGAGCGGGTAATTAATTCTGATTGGAAAAAGGCTCTCAAGTCTCTTAGCGATGCCGGTCTGGAATTTGAATTGATTTTCGCTGATCCGCCCTATGATGAATTCCCTCAAGAGGATGTGGCCGCCGTGATTGCCAAAGTTTCCTTGCTGGCTAGTGAAGGAATTCTTATTATTGAAAGCTCAGTCCGCGACACGCCCGCTAGTTCGCTGACGTTGTTAAAAACACGCGTGTTCGGACATACCCAGATTTCATTCTATCATAAAGGATAGGGCCGAAAGATATTGTCAGAAAGATTGTCGGAGAGAATGTCAAAAGAATCCGGAAGAATCCAAAAAAATATAGTATGAGAGCGACCAGAGGGAAAAATACGAAACGCCTTGCGATCTACCCCGGATCATTCGATCCGATCACGAATGGGCACCTCTCGTTAATCCAGAGAGCCGGCGCCATTTTCGATAATGTGACCGTAGTCATAGCCGACAATTCCGATAAGCGAACTCTCTTTAGCTTTGAAGAAAGATTGAAAATGGCAAAACAGGTGTTTCGCAAATATTCATGGGTTAATGTCGACGGACTAGTGGGACTCACCGCCAAATACGCCCAGAAAAATAAAGCCGTCGCCATCCTGCGTGGGATTAGAGCCGTTTCAGATTTTGAGTTTGAGTTTCAATTAGCCTTAATGAATAGAAAGATCGCACGAAACGTTGAGACTGTGTTTTTGATGCCGTCGCTATCATGGGTTTATCTTTCATCGACTCTGGTGAAAGACATTGCGCGTTATCAAGGTGATGTTTCAACGCTTGTTCCATCTATTGTCAATCGAGCTCTTATTAAAAAATACGCGGAACTGAGAAAAAGCTAATGAGCGATTCCAAACCAAATCAAATTTCTGAAAAATCCTCCAGAGAAGAGGCCGCCGAAAAAGTAATAGTAAGTCCGGAGGAAACTTCGCGGCTTATTGAAACTCGCCGCGAAAAAGCGCGCCTGCTTCGCGAAAAAGGTATTAATCCATATCCGTACAAGTATGAGCGAACTCATTCCTTAGCCGACCTGCTGAAAAACTTTGACGCTCTTGAGAAAGATGGGACGAAAGTTCGTGTAGCCGGGCGTATGACTCTCAAGCGCGACATGGGTAAGAGCGTTTTTGCGGATATTCGCGATCAATCCGCGCGTTTTCAAATCTATGTAAAGCGCGACTCTGTCGGGGAGGACTCTTTCTCTGATTTCAAAAAATATGACATCGGAGATATTATCGGGTTAGAGGGAACTCTCTTTGTCACCAGAACGGGAGAAAAAACGCTGGCTGTGAGTTCAATTGAAATCCTCTGCAAAGCGCTTCACCCGTTACCGGACAAACACGCCGGACTGGTAGATAAGGAAATGCGCTATCGTCAGCGCTATGTTGATTTGATTGTGAACCCGGAAGTGCGCGATGTTTTTGTAAAGCGCTCGAAAATTGTGGCCGCTATCAGAGATTATTTTGCCGAGAAGGATTTTCTCGAAGTGGAAACGCCAATTTTGCAACCAATTTATGGCGGGGCCGCGGCGCGTCCATTTGTGACTCACCATAACACTCTCGATATGGAGCTTTATCTGCGCATCGCCGATGAGCTTTATCTCAAGCGCTTGATTGTTGGGGGATTCGAAAGAGTCTGGGAGTTGTGCAAAGATTTCAGAAACGAAGGCATGGATCGCCTCCATAACCCGGAATTCACAATGATCGAATGCTATTGGGCCTATGCGGATTATTTTGATATGATGAATTTTGTCGAGGAAATGTTTCGCTATGTATGCGCAAAAGCCCTGGGGACGCAAGTTGTAACCTACGAAGAAACTGAGCTGGATTTTTCGAAACCATTTGAGCGCATAACCATGCTTGGATCGGTTAAAGATGAATGCGGCGTGGACCTATCTGAAATGAACTATGAAGAGTCGCTTAGCGAAGCCAGGAAAAAAGAAATTGACACCGACAGTCTTAACAACTGGGGACAGGTGGTCGAGGCGTTTTTTGAAAAATTCGTCGAGCCAAAATTGAGCGCGCCGACATTCGTGATGGACTTCCCCCAGGATATTTCCCCCCTGGCTAAGATACATCGTAGCAACGAAAGACTGACCGAGCGCTTTGAGTTATTTATAGCCGGGTTGGAATGCGCAAACGCGTTTTCGGAATTAAACGACCCGGACGATCAGCGCGACAGATTTTTGGCAATGGTTGAAGGCGCGAAGAAGGGTGAAAAAGAAACTCCGAATACATATGACGCCGATTTCATAACCGCGCTTCAATACGGAATGCCCCCAACCTCGGGGCTGGGATTTGGCGTTGACAGAATGGTTATGATATTGACCGACCAGCGCAATATCCGCGATGTTCTCTTCTTTCCGCAAATGCGCCCCGAGGCTTAAGCGCCGGGAATCCACCCCATGGGCGGGCCAACCGGCCTATAGGACTGGAGAAAGTAGTATGATCAAGAGCAAGAAAGGGAAAGTGATCGTGGCTGTCGGTGTTTCAATTCTGATAATCGCGGCTTATGTTGGATTCACGAAATACTACGAGTATTACGAGGAACGCCATTTAAGAAGAGCAGATGCCCATTTAATGGTGGACGACAGGCTGCAAGCGATTTCAGCACTCAAAGCTCATGTACTTGAACATCCAGACTCGTTTTTCCCGAAACTTAGGCTCGCTTGTCTCATAGGAATGGTAGGTGACCCTGAGTCTGCTCTTCGAATTGTCAACGATGCGGGTAGGCGATCGTACACGGGGGACATTACTAAATTGTCATATTACGGCAGTAAAGGGCCGTCGGCATATATCACTGAGGCACTCAAAGTATTAAAGGAAAACGCGATTGAAGCAATCGAACTCGATCGTAAAACGGCAAGGTCATACGCATCTCTATCAATAGAGTTAGCTGAGTCACACCCCATTTTGACCTACGAAGGTCTAAACTCATACGATTCTGCATCATCATATTACAATCTACTCTTCTCTTATCGCGATCTGTGCGAAGCGAGAGCATTAAGTTGTTTCGTCGAATGGTTAGATAGTAAGTTCGCCGTTGTCTATAATTATTTTAGATCGACAATTGATGAACGGGTATCTGATTTAGATAGCTTGTTCTACAGTTCTGAGTCTGACTGGTATTACTACAGTGAATTGTCCAGCTTAGTTGGTGGCGTAGCAAGCAAGAGATTTAGCAATGAAGATTGGGATGGCGCTTATAAGGCATATGAATTTCAGCGCGACTGCTATATCGCTTGTATACGTAAAGACACGCCCGATTCTAAGAAATCGTATTATCTCAGTTTTGCCGGCGAGCCGCAGTATAATATGGCGATTAGCAAATACAATGCAGGTGATTATGTGAATGCGCGAAATGAACTAAAGAAACTCAAGAATAACCATAGACGATATGTCGAAACAAACGATAGCGAATTAAGAAAGCTTGAAGAATTGTTAAATTAGTCTTGTAGGTCGAAATCCCTTGCGGGCTGGGTGGCCCACCTTTCAGGTGGGATTCTATGTTTCAGCACATACAACAAATAGTCAAGACCACGTGAGCGTGTAACACGCTCTGGGTCTTGACCTACAAAGACTATGAAATTCGCTAACGGACTACTCAACGCTGGAAACGACCAGATCAATTTCCTCGCCCACGTCCAATTCAGTAGCCTCGTCTTCGGATTGCTCTAACACAGTTTCCGGCAGTACATTTTCATTGAGGCGATACTTTACCACTCCAACGCGCAATGATTTTTTCCCCAATAATCTTATGGCTTCCTGTAATTGCATTCCCACCACATTGGGCATATAGCTAATCTGCAGACCGCGTCCGCGGTTTACCATGATACTCACCTTTGAGCCCATCTTAACTGTGTCGCCCGGTGATGGAAAACTAAAGACAACCACTTTTTCCGGCAATGTGTCTGTGTAGGTCCAGGCGATATCTCCGATTCGGAGGCCCGATGTTTCCAGATCCAGCTTGGCCTGGCGAACCGAAATCCCCGCCACCTGCGGAATGCGGACATATTTCTCGCCCAGGGACGCTACGGTTTTGATTATCCGTCCGGATTTGACCTTTGTCCCGGCCATCGGGTATTGAGTGAGCGCGGTTCCCTCCGGATAAGAAGGATTGTATTCTTCGGAAGTTATCTCAAGCGATAATCCGTATTCCTCAAGAATCTCTTCGGCTTCGGCTGTTGTCAGGCCAATTATATTGGGAAGTTCAAACTCTGTATTCTGACGGGTTACAATCGGCATAACTACGTTATCAAAAATTACAAAAAGAGCGGCGCAACTGATAAAGACATAAAGTAATCGCCGCAAAATGAGCGCTCGATCCCCAGCTACAGAATTATTTTCAGGCTGTTTTTCTTCCTGATTTGAATCAGAAGTTTTTTGGAATTTTGGAAACTGAATCATCACCACTGTTCTGTTTTTCTCCGCTTTTTCGTCTCCGTCGATGAAACGCGTTCAAGAAGTCCTTCCAGCTCTCGTCCCGGCTCTACACAGATTATTATACGATTTCTCGACCGTTTGTGATTCCTAAAACTCTCGGGGTCACAAAGATCGTGAATCCAAAATATCAGTTGGGACGAAGTTTCAATCGCGCCGCAAACGCCCCGTCGAGACCGGGAATATTTGGATAAGTCTTCAGAAATCCGCGCTCGGATACGACGCGCTTGTCCCAGAATTTTTTCGCTGATTCCAGCTGGAACTCTTTGTGACTCAACAAGAATTCCTCGACAACCTGATCGTTTTCCTCACGAATAATAGAGCAAGTGGAGTAAACCAGTATTCCTCCCGGACTGACCAGAGACGCGGCGTGATCGAGCATGCGCTTTTGAATCCGCTTCATTTGAGTTATGTCTTCTGGCTTTTTCACCCAGCGCAAATCGGCGTGCTTGCCCGCATTGCCCCATCCGGTGCAGGGCGGGTCCACCATCACGCGCTCGAATTTCTTCGTCGCCGCAAAATCATTGGCGTCGCAGGATACGGGTGAGACGTTTTTTATTCCCAGACGCTCACAATTTTCGACCAGTAATTTGAGCCTTTTGCGGGATTTGTCTACGGCGGTTATATTTCCCTTGCCGCGCATGCGCGAGGCGGCATAGGTTGTCTTTCCCCCAGGCGCGGCGGCCAAATCGAGAACATTCATACCCGGTCGGGGATTGAGAAGCCGCACCGGCATTCCGGCCGATTGATCCTGAATATAGATTTTCCCATCGTCAAGTATTTTACGCACCGGTTCCAGTGAGCCTTCTACAATTGTGAAATATTCTTCGAGAAATTCACCCTTTTTGTAATTGACTTTCGCCTGCTTCAAAACTTTTTCGACTTTATCGGGATCGGATTTCAAATAGTTTACACGAATAGTCAAACCGGGCGGTTGATTCATGGAATCAAGTAAGCTCTCTGTTCTCTCAATTCCGAATTCTCTCAGACAAT
>JACZUZ010000155.1 GCA_022572905.1 Candidatus Zixiibacteriota bacterium
CTGCGTCATCCTCGGAACTGCCCGCGAGTCCAACCGAGCCCTGAAGCAGATGCCTGCCAACCTCGGGTAGGGGAGCGACTCTCACAATCGCATCGGCTGTCTTCGGGTAAAAAACAGGCGCCGCTAGTATCGCAAATGTAAGCAGGCCCGAAATCAGTCTTCTATAAGAAATCCCATCAGAATTTGTATTGGTCTCGGGGAAATTGTGTTTCTTGCGGGTTGAGCGACTCATAAGCTTGATTCCTTTGGGATTGACAGGTTCAATTTTTCGTTATTCGAATTATCATAACCGGGGCCGCCGGGGCCTGTTTCATATATTATACTAAGAAGCGCCCGGCAGAAGAAAAATTTGGCACATATATTTTGACCCGTACGATTTTGCCCGCTTAATTTGACACACTTAAATTGCCAGATTTAAATTAACAGACTTAAATTGACAGAGTCTTCAAGCGCAGATATATAGACCTTGCGAGAAGGCGCGTGGGTTACTAGGGGAAACCGTCTTCTTTTTGCGACTACCCAACAATAGAGAAAAGCGATGAACCAAAAAGATATGCCAATAAAAGAAACCAGATCAGGTGACCAAAATCATGGCGATGATTTCCATCAAAGTCGGCGTGAAAAACTGCTGCTCCAGGCAGGAAGAACACTCAATTCCACGACCGACTACGAGGAACTGATTTTCCTGGCCCTGCGCCTGGTTTGCCAGGCCGTGGAATGTGAGGCGGCGTTTTTGTTCCGCTTCGACGACAAACTTCGCAATCGCAAGGTCCGACTTTTCGTCGAAGGAAAGCCTAAGCTCAAGATTCTTCGCAAGGAGATAGGCCAGGATATTTCCGGATGGGTCGCTGAGAGCCAGACAACGGTGATCCTAAACGATCCGGAATCTGACAAGCGCTTTGACACAGAGTTCGCCGCTCAATTACGGTGTGGAGTGAAGAATCTTTTGGCTGCGCCGCTATTTTCTCGTGGTCGCGCAATTGGTGTCATCCAGGCCATGAATAAGAAGGAAGGCGATTTCAACGAAGCGGACCAGGACACGCTAATGGGTCTGACTGACCAGATTGCCATCAGCATTGATAATACTCAGCTTATCCGCGAGGCCCGCCGCGAGGCGCTTGAAAAAGAAAAGCTATTTGAAGTTGCCGCTAAACTATCGGCGGCGCTAAAGCTGGAAGACGCTATCGAACTCGTCATGGATTCGGTCAGGGAACTGGTTGGGTTTGACGCTGGCGGAATTTTTCTGCTTGATGACGAAAAAGGCGAGTTCTCAACCGTTTATTCTCGCGGGTATGGAAGCGAAAAGGAGAAGTCCCTTCACTTAAAGATCGGGTCCGGATTAATCGGCTGGGTAGCCAGCCACGGAGAGACGATCATTGTCCCGGATGTCAGTCGCGATGAGCGCTATGTTTCAATTCGTGAGGAAACCAGTTCGGAAATGGTAGCGCCTTTGATATACGAAGGCGCCGTAATTGGAGTCTTCAATCTTGAGTGCGATAATGTCGAGGCGTATGACGACCATAGCGTCGCGTTGCTAAGAGCGTTTGGAACACAGGCGGCGATGGTAATCGAGCGCGCCAAACTTCACGATCAAATAGTCAATTCCCGCGCTCTCGAGGAGCAATTATCAATTGCGAGATTAATTCAAAGTGATTTCCTGCCGAAGAGCGATCCGGTCGTCAACGGCTATGACATATCGGGCATAAATATCTCTTCCGGCGAAGTCGGTGGCGACTATTATGATTTTATTTCAATCGTAGACGATCAACTCGGGATTGCGATAGCTGATGTCTCTGGCAAAGGCATTCCCGCGGCGCTGCTTATGGCTTCATTTCGCGCAAGCCTTATCGCCGAGATAAGAAACAACTTCGCAATTCGCACAGTCTACCAGAAAGTCAATGCGCTGATGTACGAATCGATGGAGGCGGGCAACTATGTTACCGCGGTCTACGGAGCGCTCGATAGCCGCAACAATATTTTCACATTCTCGAACGCTGGGCATAATGAGCCGATACTGTTACGAGCAAATGGAGATGTGGAGCTTTTAAGCGGTGGCGGAGCGCCGCACGGAGTTATCGCCCAGCAAACATTTACCGAACGACCAATCTTTCTTAATGCCGGCGATCTAATTATTTTTTACACTGATGGAGTAACCGAGGCGGCCAACCCTTCTGGCGAAATGTACGGCGAGGAAAGATTGCAGGAAAAAATAAAATCCGTCTCTCTGAAGAAGTCGTCACAAATTCTACGCGATGTATATGATGACGTAAAACATTTCTCCGCTGAATGCGGATTTTCTGATGACTTCACGATGGTTGCTTTGAAAAGGTTGCCATGAAACGGGTTGCCCTGAAACAACTGGCGGTGAAATAAAAAGCGAAACTCCGGTCCAATTAAGACAGCCTGATATCACGCATGAGTCGAAAATACTTTTGGGTTAGTTTCCTGGCGTTGTTTTTTGTGGCGGCGTTTCTGCGTTTGTATGATCTGGAAGCGGACCCGCCCAATCACTTTGAAGGTCTCGGCCAGGCGCTCCTCACCGATCCATATCACATCACAGTCTATGCTCGAAATCAGGTTCTCTTCGGTGAATGGAATATATTCGACTATGATCGTTGGGTGGCTTTCAAAGTATCGCTCATGTCCGGCGTGGCCTGGCTGGTTTTTCTAGTCGGCGGAGTGTCACGCTTTACAGCGAATTTCGCTTCGGTGATATTGAATTTACTTTCGGGGCTTTTAATCGCTTTGGGTATATACTCAACCGCTCGCGGCGATCCGCAGAGTTCTGAGCGCTCAGCGATTCATATTGGAGTCATTGTGTTCTTGAGTCTCTTTGCGATCTCTCATACTCTGATTGTATTCGGGCGAGCTCCGTTTCTGGAAAACGGACTAATCTTTCTTTCCGCTCTTACATTCTTGATTGCAGTCAAGTGGCGCGACAGGAGTTGGGGAATTTTTCTTGTTGGAGCTCTCATACCTTTATGTGCGCTGGCTGGTAAACTTTTTGGAATCGTCATTGGCGCTCCGGTTCTGGCTGTCATTCTAATTGCGCCTGAGAATCGCGGGCGACGTGTCGTTACATTATTTAGCGGCGCACTTCTCGCAACCGGATTATGGTACATGACGGCGCTTGAAGGGAGCGTGGTTGACTATCATATGTATCTCAGCGAGCAATCGATGGGACTGTATGGATTCCCGCCGGGTCTTACGTCGCCAAAAATGTTTTTTGAGCAATTGGTAAGTTACGGCGCAGAGTCGCGGCTGTTTCATATGGGGCCCGTTCTCCCCACATTATTGATAATCGCGATCTTCGCGCTAATTCAAAAGGGCAGGGGACTAAAACTAGCCCATGTAAATCCGGCGGCTATTTTCCTGTGTGTTTGGGTCATCACCGCTTGGTTGGCGCTTATGCCATTTCATTATCGTCCCCAACGCTACGCCCTTTTTATTCTGCTTCCGGCTCTGGGAGTCGTTGGGCTTGGCGTAAGCGCTTTCTTTTCGGAAGCGGGCAAAGCCCTAATTAGGCGAACCGAAGTTATACCTTGGAAATGGATTGTCCCATCTCTAATCGGTACCTGGTTTGTTGTGACACAATTATTCGTAGTCTATCGCGGCGTAGATCAGATATCAGATGAAAAAACGCTCTTCACCTGGTGGGCGTTTCCGATTGCAATTGTCTTAACCGGCGCGTTTGTGCTCTTGCGCTCACATCTGGCGAAACTAAAATTTGGACAACTTAGGTTCGCGATTTGTGGTATCGTGATCATCTCAATCAGCGTCCAGCTCTATTGGTACGGTCGCATGGTCAGCAAATCTATGCACGAGCTGAAACACGCGTCACTTGATTTGCGCGATGCACTCAGTTCAAGCGCGGTGTTGACAGGCCCATTCGCTCCGGCCCTGACGATTGATAACAATCTGCGTTGCGTGATTTATTCGTTTGGGCTTCGCTATGATGACCTCGGCTTGTTTCAAAAATTTCCCATTACACACATAGCCTCCGATGATCGCGAACGAGTTATGGCCGAACAAAAATTCCAGGACCTGCATGATTTGGAGATGTGCGGCTATTGGGTTGCGCGGATCAATGGCATCCGCCTTTACAGGCTCCCGTCCGATTCGCTCAGGCCGGTTAAATACATTGTAACAGATTACGAGCGCTCCGAATTTAAGAGGAGTAAACTTGAGATTGATAGCGCCATCTTCTACGGTGAAAGATTCGTTCGCAAATTTCCTAACAACCGAACGGCGCGCAGAGGGCTTCTTTTCTCCCTGGCAGCGTCGGGCTCTTATGATTCAGCGCTGAGTGTCGGACGACGGATGTTTGATAACGATCCGACTGATTTCAACACAGCTTTTATCCTGGCCCGCGTCATGCACGGAATTTACAAGAACGTCCAGTCAGCGGAAGCGTTGGGGGAGAGGGAGTATTATGTCTCACGCGCAATCGAGCTAAACCCCGTCGCGGAAAAAATGATTCGCGCAAATATGAAGTGAGAGAGCTACGGAACTTGCGGCCCTATTTTCTTGAGAGAATACATAACTAAGATAACACTCAAAAACACGAGCATCGCTCCGACTTGATGAGCGATAGCCAGGCCAAGCGGAACGATATAAATTAGCGTAAAAACACCGAGCAGGAATTGTAGCGTCACTGATACTAATAGGGCGATAGCGCTCATATTTTGAAATCGGTTGAGTGAACAACTTTGCGCCGCATACCAAAAGGCGACCGAGCCGAATATCATAAGCCAGCCCAGAGTGCGGTGTATGAACTGCACGGCCACGTTGTTGTCGATGAAATTTCGCATGAACGGCTGAAGTATGGCGAATCCAGAGGGAAACCATTGACCGCTCATGGTCGGGAATGTGTTGTTTCCCAACCCCGCTTTGAGACCCGACATCAGCGCGCCGTAGAAAAGTTGCAGGCAAACAAGGAGCGCCAGCGAATGCGCGAATATTCGCAACCACGATGGAACTACTGCTCTGGTGTTTTCGCCTCGTCTTCTAAGACCGAGTATCGTCCAGAATGTCAGGCCGAGAACAACATAGGCCAGCGACAGATGCGCCGCCAGTCGGTAGTGGCTTACATAGGGCTTGTCCACCAATCCGCTCTGGACCATATACCAACCCAAAAATCCCTGTACGGCGCCCAAGCCGAATAGAATGGCGATTCGTCGATTGAGTTTGGGGGATAGTTTTTTTCTAAAGTAAAAGACAAGCCAAGGCAGAAGAACCACCAGTCCGATCAGGCGCCCCCAGAGTCTGTGAATATATTCCCAAAAGAAAATGCCCTTGAATTCAGCGATGGTCATGTTTTTGTTTACCAGCTTGTACTGGGGCGTTTCCTGGTATTTGGCGAATGTTTCGATCCAATCCGATTCGGTCAGCGGCGGAATAGTTCCCATAAGCGGGCGCCAATCGGCCATCGATAGCCCCGAATGAGTCAAACGAGTCACTCCCCCTATGACAACCATCAGAGCCACCATGACCAAAATTGCCCAAAGCCAGATGATTACATTTCTATTGTCAGCTTTCTTACTAGCGTCTTGCACAAACAATTAATAAAGCAACGAAGCCCGAGAGTCAAATACACTGGAGTTGAATCCACAAAGTCTTTCGCCGGTCTATTATCCTTAAGGGTGAGAGC
>JACZUZ010000156.1 GCA_022572905.1 Candidatus Zixiibacteriota bacterium
GGTGAATTCATAACTTTGATCTGGCAGATCTGACCGTATAGAAAGGAAACGAAAAAGCGATGGCGACAGATATTGTAGTCCCACAGATGGGCGAGTCGGTTCTGGAAGGAACCATTGTCGAATGGAAAGTAAAAGTAGGCGAGAAAGTCGCCAAAGACCAGCCATTGGTCGAGCTTGCGACTGACAAGGTCAATATTGAAATTCCCTCTGAAGTAGCCGGAACAGTGGGTCAGCTTATGGCCAGCCCCGGTGAAACAGTTCGCGTAGGCGCCAAGATAGCGGTTATTCTGGGTGAGGGAGAAGATATCAAGACAGCCATCCATGAATCTCATACACCCGACGCTGCGAAGGCGCCAGCCACTTCCGCGTCGGCCGCCGCTTCAAAGTCTCTATTTGCCATGGGGTCTGGGGCCGTGACTACTACCGTCTCGCCGCCCGCTACCACAACAGCTCCCGGTTTGCCCGGCGCCACGAATGGCCGCAAGCCAACCGGAGAAAAGGGAACCGGGAAAATGGCCCCGGCTGTGAAAAAATTGATTCGCGAATATGGTGTAAATCCCGCCGAACTGGCGCCGACCGGTCCGAAAGGACGTGTGACCAAAGAAGATGTTCTGGATTTCGTTGAAGGTCGCTCGAAAGTCGCCCAGGCAGTTCCGTCCGCCACTCCTTCCTCGTCAGCTCCCGCTACCCCCACAACGCCAGCGCAGAAAGTAGCAATCCCAACTTTTGCTCCAGCCGCTCCGGGTGAGCGTGAACGTCGCGAACCAATTTCCGGACCGCGCAGGGCAATCGCCGAGCATATGTTGCGCAGCAAAGCCTATTCACCGCATGTGACAACATTTGAGGATTGCGATATGACCGTCTTGCGCGATTTCCGTGAGAAAAACAAAGCGGCTCTGCGCGAGCAGTATGGCGTGAATGTCACTTATCTGCCGTTCATAATCAAAGCGGTTTGCATCGGCCTTAAAGAATTTCCGTACATAAACGGTTCAATGACAGACACCGAAATTATTTCCAAGTTTTATTACAACATTGGCGTAGCCGTTGGGCGCGAGGCGGGATTAATTGTTCCCGTTGTTCACGACGCCGACAAGAAATCTATCGTTGAGCTGGCCACAGAGGTCTCGATTCTCTCGGCCAACGCGCATAACAATCGCTTAAATCCGAAAGATATGTCAGACGGCACATTCACCATCACCAACGCCGGAATGTTCGGCGCTGGAAGCTCCACGCCAATTATCAGTCAGCCTCAGGTCTGTATTCTGGGAGTTCACGCCGTACGCAAAATGCCCTGGGTAGTGAATGATGAAATCGTGATTCGCCACGTAACCAATTTCGCTTTGAGTTTTGATCATCGCTTGGTTGACGGGCATATTGCGGTTCAGTTTTTGCACCGAGTTTGCGGTCTACTGGAAGACCCGACTTCTTTATTCGTACAAGTGAGATAAATGTCGCAAACTCTATTACATGCCGGGCCAGAACAAAAAATTGCGCCTGAAGCGCCGGAACTAATCGTGTCCAATCAGCCTCCTATAGACGCATACCCGGAAGAATTTCTGGGGTGGTCGCTAAATATTGGAATTCGTGACTACGGAAAAACGCTTGAGTTACAGCGCTCTCTGATTCCACTCAGGCGCAGAGGGCTATTGCGAGACACACTCATCTTCGTGGAACATCCTCCCGTTGTGACAATGGGAAAATCAACCGAGCCTTCGAATTTGAGTGATGTCCCCAGCAATATTCCTCGTTTTGAAATTGAGCGAGGGGGAGATGTTACCTTCCACGGTCCGGGTCAGCTGGTGTGTTATCTTATTTTTGACCTTAATCGGCGTGGTCGCGATTTGCATCTATTTATGCGCTCGCTGGAAGAGGGAATCATCCGGACCCTGGCAGAGTACGGTGTCGAAGCGATTCGCGTACCGGATTTGACCGGCGTCTGGGTCGAGACAAAGAACGGTAATCGCAAGATAGCTTCGATTGGAGTGGCGGCTAAGACTTGGGTTTCGTATCATGGAGTGGCGGTTAACCTTTCAACCGATTTTTCGATTTTTAAGACTATGAAACCCTGTGGACTTGAGCCAAATGTGATGACTTCGCTGGAAAAACTGACTGGCGCACGAATTAGTTTGGACGAATTCGCTGAAAAACTAACAAGAAGCTATTCGGGCGTATTCAAAACGGAGTTTTGTCCGGTTACACTTGCGGAAATCGGCGAGGACTTTAAGTCCGACGACTTAAGCGGTCATGTCTAAAGTCCGTTCTGTGTGCGGAAAGCGAATGAAAGGAGCCCCGATAATATGGAATCAGTTCTTGAATCAGTATTGCCGCAAACACAAGAGACAACTGTGAGAGATCTCGAAGGGAAAATCGCGCTGGTAACCGGCGGCACCAAAGGAATCGGCGCGGCGATCTCCGAAAGACTTGCCCGTCGCGGGGCCACTGTAGTAATCAACTATTTCAAAAGTCGCAACGCAGCGGGGAGGGCTGTTGAAAGACTGAAAGAGCTTGGAAGCGAGGACAGCTTCGCTATTCGTTTCAACATGGCCAAATTTCAGAAGTTTCCCAAACTCTTCGACAAGATAGAATCCCGATTCAAGAAGCTGGATATTTTTATCTCCAATGCGGCAATGGGCCTCTATAGCGACCTCATGGGAGTGAAACGTAAGAATTGGGAAATAGCGCTTGATACAAACGCCTACGCTCTCCTGGCCTGCACTCAGCTCATCGCTCCGATTATGCCCCCAGGCGGCAGAATCATTGCGCTCTCCTCGCTTGGTTCAACTCGCTATATTCCGGGTTACGCGTCAATTGGCGTTGGAAAAGCGGCTATTGAAAATTTGATAAAGTATATTTCGGTGGAGCTTGCCCCAAAAGGTATCACCGCAAATGTTGTTTCCGGCGGCTTTATTGATACCGACGCTCTCAAAGCGTTTCCGTCGTATGAAGAAATGAAACGCGACGCCATCGCACGGACGCCATCCGGGCGCCTGGGCACACCGGAGGATCTGGCCGATGTTGTCGATTTTATCGCCTCCGAAAAATCCCGCTGGATCACAGGGCAGACAATTATAGTTGATGGCGGATATTCGTTGATGTAGGCGCCATCATGGACCTTTCGCTAAGTGACAACCACCCAGGTTTGAACTTAGTTACCGCATACACGCACACCCCAGCGATACTTAAGCCCACTACGATGTCAGTCGCGTAATGGAACCGTCCGTAAACCGCTCCCAGAGAAAGTCCGATCAAAAGCGCCAGCCCCAGAGGGAACCAGCGGCGATAGTGACGATAGAGAAATACAACTGTCACCAACCCGACTCCAGCATGCGTTGACGGCATACATCCGCCTCGAATGGCGGCGTTTCCCATCACCAATTCAACTAGATTCCTGAATATCGGGCCGGTTACTTGATTTTGATAACTTTCCACAAAGAACCAGCGTGGACCCTCGAGAGGATAAATCCAGAACAAATTATAGCTCACAAAAAATGTAATTGCGCACAATAACAAATATTCGTGTACTAAACCATAGCGCTTCTTTACAAGAAGTGGAATAATGACAGCGGGGAACATCAGATAATAGCTAAAATAGCTCATGCTTAGAATTTCGGTCACCCATACGGCTCCCGGCTGTCCGATAAAATTTCTGTCTGTCCATAGTGTTGGATTTATTCCCAACGCCATTTTCTCGAACTCTACAATATGCCAGTCCAAAAACCCCGGAGTTAGCAGGTCTACCAGCGCTCCGGTTTGTGTATAGAAAAATGTAAATAGCAATGCCGGGTATATGGCTCGTAGCGTCAGGACAGACCAGTGTTGACTTCGCGTCGATGCCCATATCAGAGCCAGAACACCCAGGGTTACCAGCGTATTATATTTGTAAATATCGATGTAACTTTCATTGGAAGCGCCGAACGCCAACACAAGCAGAGGGATATAGAGAAGATACAAGAAAATTACTTTGTCGACTGTCTCCACAGGCAACCACCTTGGGATTGTATCAGGGATAATTGACACACTCTTGCTCTTTGTAATCGTGGATTCGGTCATTTTTTGTATTTGTTTTTCTTTTCTTTGGTTTGCTTAGGCGCTCCGGTGATGAGCAAGACTATTTCGCCCTTGATTTTCCGCTTTTCCAGCGTCGATTTCAATTCCGAAAGAGTTCCCCGAAGGAACTCCTCATGAATTTTCGAAATTTCTCGCGCGATACAAGCGTCTCTGTCCCCCAGAGTTTCCAGCGCGTCGCTAACCGCTTTCTCAATGCGGTGAGGCGATTCGTAAAAAACAAGTGTGTGTGAATTTGTGGCGAGTTCCGCAAATCTTTTCTTGCGCGTCACTGTTGTGCGCGGTAGAAAACCCTCAAAGAAGAATCTGTCTGTTGGTAAACCCGACGCGGTCAGGGCAGGTATTATCGCGCATGGGCCGGGCAGGGCCACTATCTGCGCTCCAGCGGAAATAGCCGCCTTGGTAACGCGGTAGGATGGATCGGAGATACCGGGCGCGCCGGCGTCGCTGACCACCGCGACGTCTTCGCCGCGCATAAGATACTCGACCAACCGGGGAGCGCGGGTCGATTCATTGTATTCGTGATAGCTGATCAGTCTTGCGCGAATTCCCAGAAGGCCGAGCAATTTACCGGTTGTCCGGGTGTCCTCACAGGCGATAATAGCCACGCTTTTCAGTGTTTCTCGTAATCTGTCGCTTACATCTTTCAAGTTGCCGATAGGAGTCGGGGCAAGATAAAGCTTACCCATTGTCGGCGGGTCGCCAGATTGTTTTGTCACGGAGAGGAATATAGGGTTATTTTTTGAGAGTGATAGTGTCGGGGATATCCGGCAGTCCAAGAAACGCGTTATCAGGGCAACGACGCTTGAAGTAATACCTGTTGGCCAGAGCGATAGTGCGGTCCATTGTGGCGTCGTCAAATCCATACTCAGCCAGCTTGGTGCGGCTTTGAATATTATGATCGACCATCAAGGCAAGGAGCTTGTCTACTTCGTCATATTTCAGGCCCAACTCTTCTTCATCGGTCTGGCCAGGCCATAAATCGGCCGTAGGGGGGGTCTCAATAATTTCCTTTGGTAATTTCAAATGCATAGCTAGCTGACGAATCTGCGTTTTGTAAAGCTGACCAAGGAGATTGACGGAGCTGGCGGTATTCCCAAACCAAGTCATATACCCTAGCGCTATTTCGGTTCTGTTGCTAGCGCCCAGAACCAATAGTCTGGATTCGAAGGCCTGATCAAAAAGAATCGACATTCTCTCGCGGGAAACTTTGTTTCCCAGCCTGACCGGGTTGACAGTTTTAATGTTCGTATAATATGCGGTGATCATCCGCGATATATCTATCTCGGTCACTTTCAGACCCTGCATTTTCGTAAGCTTAGAAATTAGATCGCCCGAGTCGGGAGCGGCGCTTCCATGCGGCATGCTCAAACCCAACACTCTTTCAAGGCCAACCGCATTTACCGCAATCGTTGCCGTAAGCGAGGAATCAATTCCACCTGACAGCCCGACTATGTAGCCCTCAAAGCCGGAAGACTCGAGTTTTTCTTTCAAGAAGTTTTCAAGTTTTTCGAGAGTCTTCTCTGGGTCAATTGTCAGATCAACCGATTTTGGTTT
>JACZUZ010000157.1 GCA_022572905.1 Candidatus Zixiibacteriota bacterium
TGTTGACGTACTGCAGATTTGGCTCAATGAGTGTATCGATCCAAGTTTGGCCGCCATCGATGGAACGGCCAATTCCAATTTGCCGGAATCCGAGGCGGAAATCGCGCCAGTTGGCGATGATTATATTGCTGTCGACCGGGCTGATAAACACCTGCTCTTCATTGTTGAGTTGGGGTATGTCGGTAATCCGGATATTTGGCGGAGGGGCCAGTGAGCTGGTGGCGCCGACAAGCGATGGCGCCATCAAAAGACCGAGCAGGACCAGCCCCACCACAGCCTGCCCAAAAACGCCGGAAGATGGTTTCGAATTAACAAATCTTTTCATCTTAATTGTTCTCCCTTTATGGGCAGGCGCGAATTTTATCGGCCTGAAATGGTGGTGGAGGGGTGAGTTGCCCGGTGACTTGAATTTCTGAGAGCTTTAGCGCAGTAAAAAGGGCAACGAACCCAATATAACTAACCTACGGTCCCATGCAAGCGAAAGTTTCATCCAAGAATCCAGGGAGGCTTGTTAATACCGTCTAAAGGTGCTCTAAATAGCCTTAAGCTTATTGTAGCGACCGATAAAATGACGATCACCCAAGGCATATCGGTGGATTGCCGCTTTGGAATATGAATTTTACCAAATAAGTGGCGTCCGCAATTGTAATGTCGCCAGAACCATCTGCGTCGCCAGCCTTCAAAGGTATTGGGGCCGCGCCACTCTGGAATATGTACTTCACCAGCGCGGTAGCGTCTCCTATATTAACATCGCCTGACGCGTCGGCGTCACCGCAAACATAATTCAGGTAGATAACCGTAAATGTGGTCGACGATGATGTGTTTCCCAGTTCATCTTTCGCTTCCACTCTCCAGGTCGTAGTTACGCCTTCTGTCAGTGGTATTGCCGGGATAAATGGGCCGGAAATCGGTAAGTCAACATACGTCGAACCCGGAGATATAAACAAATCGTATGAAACTGCGGTGTTAGCGTCAATCGCGTCTGTCCAGTCGAAAGAGGGGGTTGAATCCCTGATTGTATCACCATCGGGTGGATCAAGGAGAATTGCAATGGAGGGAGGGGTATTGTCCACGGTGAACGAAAATGTTCTGGAATATTCAGCGCTGTCAGTTTCGGCGGTATTGAAAGTCTTGACTTTCCAATAATAGGTCCCTTCTGATAGTGATGAATCAAAGAAGAGCGAATTGGTGTCGATCGTTCGGGTTGTGACTAAGCTTGAGAAGTCGTCCGCAGAAGAAAGCTCCCAGCGGTATCTGTCTTGATCGTTCTTCCATGAAGTCGCCCACCAGAAAGATGGTGTAGGTGTTACCAGTTCACCCGAGTCAGGCGCTAAAAGCCGCGCCTCAAGCATCGAAAGATACCAATTAGCTGTGTAGACCTCGGCATTCAAATCGCGACTGTCGGTCCAAACCGCGTTGATTTTGTCGTGAAATGCTGTTACGCCAATGTACTCACCGAGCTTTCCCGCTTGTTGTCCTCGACTGCGGATAGGCATAACTGGGTCCATTGCGTCGATTTCGTTATCATCAATGCCCGCCACTCCCTCTGGTGACCCCAGAAATCCGGGATTGGAAGAGACATCCGATATGCGGCGGTTTGTTGTAAATGTTTCTCCGCCGTCGAAGGAGTAAGCTGTGATCGCGTCAAACAAAAAATATGATGGCGAATCAAAGCGCTGATCATAGAAGATCACAATGATAACACCGTCCTCATTTACGACGGTCCAGGGATGGAATGCGTCCATTCGCTCGGAGAGTGGAGCGTCGTTGATTTGAACTCTCTCAGACCAGGTCAGGCCGTTATCGGTGGAGCGCAGAAAGTCCACATCAGTTCGAAAAAAGACGTTATCTTCAGAGCCTGTATCCGTAAATGATATGTAAATATTTCCGTCAAATGGGCCTCCGGTGATGTCCGCATCTGCGGCTGGTTGGGAATATGTGTTAATACCTCCACCGATGCCGGTGAATCCGATTACAGACGATACAGTGTCTTCGTAAAGTAAATGTTTGACCTCCGTCAGTTGAGACAACATGCTTAATAGTGTAAAACGTAAAACACGAGCTTGAATCGATAGTAAGGCCCACCCAGAAAACATGCACGTCACCATTCGAACTGACAACAGGAATGGAGAACTGCCCGGCAAAAGTTGGAGCGGTGCAGAAGGTGGAGGTTTGCCATGGCCCTACGATAATCGTATCGCCAAAAGTCTCAGCGCCATCCGTTGAACGTTGAAAGATGATTTTATTGTGGCCATCAGCGAGACGCGTCCAGGTCACATAAACATTACCGTCATGCGGCCCGGCAGTACGGTCTACTGTGATGAATTGCTTGTCTTCGAAACCTGTTCCTGGAGTGGGAATGGTGGGGAACGGGCCGGTCCAGCTCAGACCTGAATCTATTGATTTGTAAAATACAATAAAAGAAGTGTCGTTTGGCGGAGAAGACGTGCGTGAAAAATCCAGTACCGACATGTAGAAATTGCCCTGGCGGTCAACCGTCATAGTCGGATCGGATTGCCACGCAGAAAGATCGCCAGAAAGAATGTTGGTGTACTGGAGAAACGGTTCAATTAGAGTGTCAATCCAGGTTTGGCCACCGTCGGTGGAACGGCCAATTCCAATCTGAAAGTGTCCGAGGCGCAAATCGCGCCAGTTGGCGATGATGATATTGCTGTCGACCGGGCTGATAAACACCTGCTCTTCATTGTTTAACTCGGGGATATTAGTAATCCGGATATTTGGAGGCGGGGTCAAGGAGCTGGTGGCCACAGCTAACGTCGGCGCTACTAAGAGGCCGAGAAGGATCAGGAAGGTTTTAACATACCAAGAAAGCCCCCCGGACAATTTCTGGTCGACAAACAGTTTCATAGTAAATGTCTCCCTATATGGGGTAGGCGCAAATTTTGATCGGCCTGAAATGGTGATGGAGCGGTGAGTTCCCCGGTGACTTGAATTTGAGAGAGCTTTAGCGCAGTAATAAGGGCAACAAACCCAATATAACTAACCTACGGTACCTTGCAAGCAAAAGTTTCAAATGCAGACTAACCCAGAATGGTGTATCGGGATGGAATTCGTCCCTGAATTCCAATGTTGCCTCAATTGAGCCTATTGAATATGTTCTTTGCCATCGGCGTGAAAGCCCGATTCCATATACGAAAGAAGAGATTAAAGAGGATAATAGAAGAGCCCTATGCTAGCAAACACTCTAAGCCCCAGGAATCTTGAACATGGTCGAGCGTTCCCACTGGTTTTGTTTGGAATAATGGCGCTTGGGCTGATCTTCCTTTTCAGAGACTTCGTTTTCTCAAATCTTATGTTGGCTGGCTCGGACACGATCAGCGCCGGATATTTCTTTCGGTCCTTTCTGGTAGATTCGGTACGAGAAAGCGGAACGCTCCCGGTTTGGAATCCATACATTTTCGGCGGGATGCCCTATATAGACGCATTCCACGGAGATATTCTTTATCCTCTTTCGTCGCTGAAGTATATCGGAGATTTACACCGCACCCTTGGCTGGAATTTAATTCTGCATATCTATATGGCTGGCGTGTTTATGTATTTCACCGCACGGCAGTTTGGGTTATCGCGACTGGCGAGCGCAGTTTCCGGAATCGCCTATATGTTCTCAGGTTATCTGATTAGCCTCGTCGCTCCGGGGCATGACGGCAAAATATTTGTAACTGCGCTTTTCCCTCTGACGCTGCTTTTTCTTGATCGAGGCTTTCATAAAAAAGCGCTTCTGAATTTCACTCTCCTCGGCGTGGTGATCGGATTGATAATATTGACGCCTCATCCGCAGATGGCCTATTTCTCTTTATGGGCGATTGCCGGTTATGGCGCCTACTTGATTATCAAGGGATTTCTGAAGTCGCGCAGCGTCGTACGCAGTGTGATTTTAGGCGGATGGCTTACATATGCCGTTGCCCTTGGTTTGGGCCTTTCGGCGATACAGTTTTATCCGGGATATATATATACCAAGCAATTCTCTCCCCGTGCGGATTCAAAGAGCGGATATAAATGGGCCACCTCCTGGTCTCTGCACACTGAGGATGTTGTCGGTCTGGTCGCTCCGGAATTCGCCGGAACAAAGGCGAACCGCGAGAAATATCCCGACGTAGCGTACTGGAGCAGAAACGCCTTCAAAGACAATTCCGAATACGCCGGAGTTGTGGCTTTGTTTCTGGGTGTGATAGGGGCTTTTTTCTATCGGCGTAAAGGGATTTTCTTTGGAGGAATGGCGCTATTCGCGCTTTCCTACGCGCTTGCAGATACGACGCCACTTTTCAAGCTCTATTTTTATCTTATTCCGAATGTCAGTTCATTGCGCGCTCCATCGATGATTATGTTCTTATTTCTCTTTAGCGTTTCCACTCTGGCCGGAATGGGTGTTCACTGGTTAACAGAGGAATTCGCCAAAGCCAGCGCCAGGACGAAGAAGAGGCTTTTTCAATATGTTCTTGGCGCCAGCGGTTTTGTATTTCTTTGCGCGCTTATTTGGTCAGTAGCGGGAGAAGACGCTCTCAGCTTCTATGGCTCGATATTCTATAGAGGTCTCGAGACAGAAACAGTCGCACAGGGAGTTACAAAATGGAATCTGGCGCTGGCCAACCTTCCCTCCATACAATCAGGATTTTGGAAGAGCTTCCTACTCGTGGGGTGCTCAGCCGGAGTGATCTGGCTGACAACGAAAGGTAAAGCTCCAAAAGCTTTGCTTGTGGCGCTGCCCTTGCTGATCATGGTTGATGGAATCCGTTTTAATGGGAGATTCGTTGAGACTATTGACCACAGGCGCGTTTTTGCCACAAATCCTGTTATTGAGTTCCTTCAAAGGACAAACGGAAATCATCGAGTCTTCAACGGACAGGTGTTTAGTGGGGATTTGTTGCCTCACTTTGGAATAGAAATGGTAACAGGATATCATGGCAACCAATTGCGCTGGTATGATGACCTCCTGGGTGGGCCGACGCTACGAAATCTCGGCAACGGGCGTTTCCTGAATCTGGTAGGAGCGCGCTATTTGATTATGCGAGGAACAAGAGCTTTCCCACAGGGGCATTTTGGAAAGCGGGCGGTAATAATCGCTCGAGATTTCGGGAATGTTAAAGTATATGAGAATCTGAATTACTTCCCGCGCGCGTTTCTGGTTAGTAATCTTGAAGTGATTCCTGACAGAAGGGACATTTACCCGCACATAATTAGCGATACGACTGATTTGAGAAAAATGGCTTATGTGGAAGAGCTTCCTGACGACTGGTCGAATTTTTCAGATGAGTCAGACAGTCTGGACGGCGCCGCCTCAACCAAAGACAGCGCCTGGGTAATTTCTAGTGGAGCCAATTCTATCGTGGTCGGGTATAAAGCCACAGAAGACCGGGCGCTGGAACTGACCAGTTCATATTATGACGCCTGGAAAGCGACAATGAATGAAACAGAGCTACCCGTTTTCCGCATAAACGGCGCATTTATGGGGATGGTGGTTCCCGCGGGTGAAGGAACGATCACTCTGAATTTTGAATCAAGCAGATATCAGACCGGAAAGACGATAACATTAATTTCAAGCATATTGGCGATCCTGGCGCTGGTCTTCGCATACTTCTTGATGCGCAAGTCCCCGGAGCTA
>JACZUZ010000158.1 GCA_022572905.1 Candidatus Zixiibacteriota bacterium
GGGGGAGGTGTGGCCGCGATCTGTGATCGCGGATTCCCGACATTGCGGGGATCGCGACTGGCAATACGCACATTGTCATTCTGAGTCCTTCGCTTTGCTCAGGATAAATTCCACTAAGAATCTGGTAAAGGACTCGCAGAAAAGTAGGTCGGGTTCCAAAGTGAGCGTAAGCGAACATGAAACCCGACAATATTGGAATATCTGGTGAAATCCCTTCGTAGATTAGACATAACAGGCTGCGATTTCTTTGTCACTGTCGTCACCTTCAATAGAAGAGAAATTTTGCTCAAGGGCACAGATATATTTTGGAATTCATGGCCAGAAAAACGCCCATTCGCATGGGCGATCCTTCCCGACCATTTTCACGCAATGCTTAATGTTGGGGAATCATCTTTATCGGACATTATACATTCCTTCAAGATCAGGTACTCACGGAAATTTAGGGACTTGTACGGTCCCGGGCGTGTCTGGCAGAACCGATTTTGGGATCATGCGATTAGAGATCAAAAAGATTTCAATCGCCACGTGGACTATATACACATCAATCCAGTAAAGCACGGATTGGTCAAAAGTCCTCGCTATTACCAAGAGTCGTCGTTTAATAGATATTTTGAATCAAGACACTACGACATCAATTGGAGAGGTCAAGACACATCGGAAATCAAAGGGACGTTTGGTGAATAGAGGTGTCGGGTTTCTACCCCGCCGTACGGCGCGTCCGGAACCCGACCTACATTGAAACAAATCCCCACCCGATGGCCGGGTTCCAAACCCCAGAGGGGCGGTCCACCCGGCCAATAAACACAAACGGCGTGCGAGCTTGGACGCGAAGAGAAAGCTGGTTATCTTACGCGTATGGTATTTAGAAGAGTAACATTCTTAATAGTAATTATATGCGCTCTCTCTCACAGTTGGGTAAGCGCTCAACCAGACGATTCACCCGAAAGGAAACGCCCGGAAGAAGCTGTCAGTATCTCGCTCTGGTCGACAGTTTTTCCGACCCTTTTGGGTACTGGATTATTCCTGACAGGCGAGTTAAGTGATCCAGACAAACAATTTATTAAAATTGTGGGCGCAGGTTTGGTCATTGCGGGTGTATCCTTTGGACCGTCCACAGGACATTCATATGCAAGGCAATTTAACAGAGCGGCGTTAGGCGTGGGGCTACGTTTAGCTACGAGCTTATCCGCAATCTACGTTGTCGCCTACTCTTCAAACAACACCGCTAACAACACAACGTACGACCCCACATCTAAAATCATTGCCGCAACATTGGGGGCATTCGCCGTAACCAGCGCAATTTATGATATCGCCGCAGCTGGGAGATCGGCTGACACATACAATCAAAAACATGGATTCACAAAATTACAACTAACGCCAGTTTACTTCTCTCAAACCGGGGCGATCGGACTGAAAATTGGCGTGGGGATTTAGTTTCGTAATTCGGAAGAGTTTCCCTTAAATTCACCCCCCACAAAAAAAAGCGGGAGACGAGATTCGAACTCGCGACCAACAGCTTGGAAGGCTGTGACTCTACCAACTGAGTTACTCCCGCTAAAAAGACCGACGCTATAATTGCCCCGCACCGACCCCAGCGCGTCCGATATCATACTCAAACTTTCGCCAGACGCAAGGGCTTATATTTTATCAAGTTTATTCATCCTCGTCCGGCTCCTCAATTTCGCGCACCGCCGGCGGTTTGCCCCATCTCAGCTTGCGTCGCAATATCTTATAAAATGAATTTTCCTGGAATCGCACCAACAGGGCCGGATGTTCTCCCTTCTTGATCACGAACCGCGCGACCCCGGGCAGGCCGGCCGTGTACTGTCCATCGACGGTCAGGAAACAATGCTTATGGCCCGAAACTACACAGACATGCAACTCGACATCATCGGGAAAAACAATCGGGCGGCTCGACAGCCCAAAAGGCGAAATCGGCACGGCCACAATCGCCTGTGTGGCCGGATCGAGAATCGGCCCGCCCGCTGAAAGCGAATAGGCGGTAGAGCCGGTCGGAGTGGCAATCACCAGACCATCAGCGCGGTAGGCAGAAACCGGAACGCCGCGCACGAAAAGATCTATATCAATTATCCTGCTCACAGCGCCGCGGTCGATGACAATTTCATTTAGCGCCGGGGGCGCTGTCAGGCCATCGACAGTCGCGACCAATGTCATGCGCTCCTCAACGCTATATTTGCCGTCGATCACGAGCTTGAGGTTTTGCTCGAGCTTGTCTTTCTGAATTTCGGTTAAAAATCCCAGGCTTCCCAGATTCACACCCAGAATCGGGATAGACTTCCCCGAAAGGGTGCGAGCCATATTCAAAATCGAACCATCACCGCCCAGAGTGATCATCATATCAAGCGCCAGTTTTTCACTATCAAGATCAAGCTCCAGATCGTCGCGATCAAGCAGTGTCGCGGCGTCGGGTGTCAGGCCGACTTCAACGCTGTTGCGTTCGCACCAATCGATTATGCGAATCGCCGTTACGGCGGCGTCGGGATGTTTGCCGGATTTGCTGGCGTGAACACCAATTCTGTGAAAGACATTTGGCATGGCGCCTCTATTTTATGAAATGAAAGTTTTGAATTGAACGTTCTGAAATGAACCGAAACTAGAGTTTATTGGTCAATTACGCCGGACAGAAAAATTGTTCGGCCGTAATTCACAGAATCATTTACAATAACACTCACTTTTTAGAATATATCATTCTTTAGAAGAGACGCTCTCTTTGGTAGACAAGCTTGACTCTTTATTCGTCAATGATACACTTTCGGCCTGAGCCGTCGCCGGCTTTCCGTTTGTCGTTTGGCGAATCGACCCATTCCCAGTGCGGGCCGTACGCCTGAGTGTCAGCTTGCTGAAAAATCCGCTTTTGCGCGGGGCGATTTGATCGAATACGCTCTGTATTTTCTCAAAAATCGAATCAACATCAAGCCCGATCTCAACCCACAGTTGGGGAACTGTTCCATGAGTTACAAATCTGTCGGGAACGCCGATGTTCACAATTCGTCCGTTGTATTCTTTTTCGTTTGCGTATGAGCCTATGGTTGATCCAAAACCACCCAACAGAACATTTTCCTCAATGGTTATCACAACACTGAACTTTTCGAGGACGCTATTCAACATTACCGTATCTAACGGTTTAATAAAGCGCGCATTGACAACACTGGCCTTTTGTCCGGTTAGCGCTTCAAGCCGCGCGGTAGCTTCCATTGCGGTTAGAACCATTGTGCCCACAGCAAGAACGCAAACCGTTTCTCCCGACTTCAATTCTTCCCACGTCCCCCACTCGATATTTTCAAAGCCGGGGGTGATTTCAACCGGAGTGGACGCTCGCGGATAGCGCATTGCTATCGGCCCGGTGATTTTCTCTTCAACGGAATAGCGCAACATTGAGCGCAGTTCGTTGCCATCTTTCGGCGCGCAGATTGTGAAATTCGGCACTGCCTGCAGATACGACAAATCAAAAACGCCGTGATGTGTCGGTCCGTCGGCGCCAACTAAGCCGCCGCGATCCATGCAGAGGACAACCGGCAGATTCTGAATTCCAATATCGTGAATAACCTGATCGTATGCGCGCTGGAGGAATGTTGAGTACACCGCGAAGACCGGACGCGCTCCCGCCGCGGCTAGACCGGCGGAGAAACACGCGCCGTGCGCTTCGGCGATTCCCACATCAAAAAATCTCTCGGGAAATTTCTTGCCGAAACCTTCAACGCCAGCGCCGGTAGGCATGGCGGCTGTGATTACCTGCAGGTCTTTGTTGCGCTCACCGAGTTCAATCAATGCATCGCCGAAAACTTTTGTATAAGCTGGTAATCCCGGTTTTTTCGGCGTAAATTTGCCGTTTATTTTGTCGAACTTCGTTACACCATGATACTTGAGCGCATCGCCCTCCGCGGGTTCATAGCCTTTACCCTTAACAGTAGCAATGTGCAAAAGCCGCGGGCCTTTTAGTGTGTCCAGCTCGCGCAGTGTTTTCAAAAGCAGTTTCAAATCGTGGCCATCAATCGGTCCAAAATAGCGAATGCCGAGTTTTTCAAAAAACGATCCGGGAACAAGGAAACCCTTAATCGACTCTTCTACTTTGCGCACGGCTTGGCGAATTTTTTCACGACGTTTGAAGTGACCAGTCAACTCCCAGACTTCCGCGCGCAGTTTGTTGTAGCGCTGGTCGGCCATGATTCCTGTCAGGTACTTTGAAATCGCGCCGACGTTTTTGGAAATCGACCAGGTGTTGTCGTTGAGAATGATGAGCATATCCTTACGCGTCTCGCCTAAATTATTTAGCCCTTCGTATGTCAGCCCGCCGGTCATCGCGCCGTCGCCGGTGACAGTTATCACCCGATAATCCTGCCCCAAATTGTCCCGCGCGCAGGCGAAACCCAAAGCGGCGGAAATCGAGGTCGAGGCATGGGCGGCGCCGAAAGCGTCGTATTCGGATTCCGCTCGGCTGGCGAATCCGGAAAGACCGCCGTACTGGCGAATTGTGTCCATCCGGTCATTACGGCCGGTCAGGATTTTGTATGGATATGTCTGATGGCTGACATCCCAGAGGATTTTGTCCCTAGGCAGATCGCAAAGGGCGACCAGGGCCACTGTCAGCTCAACGGCCCCCAGATTGGAGGCGAAATGCCCGCCAGTCTCGGAGACAGAGTGGATTAGCCTTTCGCGCACCTCACCCGCCAACTCAACTAGCTGGTCATCGGAGAGCTTTTTTACGTCTGCGGGGGATTTAATTTCGGCTAAGAGGCTCATTTTGTGCTTTGGTCAATCTGACCCATGCTGCCACCGGGCCCGCTGGATGTACGGAAACGGGGATCGGTCCTTTATACCCCAAACCGGCGCAACGCCGCAGGATATAAGATTTGAATGTCAGGTGCAAGGGGGAAGAATTCACCACTCTTTGATCAAGGTTTTCACATTTTTCCAAGATGTGGTTCTCAAATCAACCTCTTCTATCCTCAAATTCTTTCTTATGTTCGTAATTCTTCTCACATCGACTCTGGGAACACCGCTTCGGTCAACTTTTGGAATGTCGTGATCTTCAATTCGTGATATCAGGTGTTCCTTCTCATCTGTCAAAACGAGCACGTTGGTACCCGATGGTTTGTCAATCCAATTATAAATGATATGATTAACACCTTGATCTCCAAAACTATAACCACATACTACCAGTAGTTCACTACGGCGTAGCGCCTCTTCAAATCTTATCAACAATTCCCAGAATATGCCTTGCGTATATTCTGATGTTTTGTTCAATGCCCCCGTTAAGAAAAACGGCTCTTTTCTCCGTTTGAGGAAAGCTAGAAAGTCATTCCGATCCTTATAGACATATTGATATACATCGGGAAAGAACTTTGTATTAACCGGCTTTGGTCTATGCCAGTCAATCGAACCATGTAGCTTGAGTAATCTGACATCGTAGTTTTGGTCAAGAAGTTCTGAGTTCCACTTGCGATTGAACCCATCACTTTGGTCAAAGCCCGTAGAGAGATCAACTCCGGCGGATATTAAGAGGTTCTCTAATAGCCTGTCATGGTTGAGAGTTATTAAATCTCTTATTATCATCGTTTTGTCTTTACATGCATC
>JACZUZ010000159.1 GCA_022572905.1 Candidatus Zixiibacteriota bacterium
GTCTTTGGAATGGAAGATGTTAGCCCCAATCTCGGTGGTTACGCCGGAAGCGATTATTTGTTTGTGTTTTACGTCAATGATCGCGATCCCGGCGCCGCTGTTCTGGGAGAGGGAAGTTGGGTTCTCAATGCGCTCAGAGTATTTAAATTCGGTTGCGTCGAGAGTGTCTCTTCCGCAGTTCTGTCGAGTTCGCTGGAGAAGGGACAGGCCATTGATACATCTTCTCATGTAGACCCCGGTACAGACTCAACTGTTCTATGGATACTGGAGAACATCGGCAAAAATGACTTGACCTATTCAATTGACAGTATCATAACCGACCCACCCGGAAATATCACACTAACTGGCGCAAGCGGATTCATTAGTTCCGGAGCTAGTAACTTTGATACTCTAACTTTGATCTTGAACGCAACCAAAATCACGATAAATGAAACGACCGCACACGCTGACATTTATATGAGCGGAAATTTTCAGACATCGCCGTGTGTGTTTGAAATTGATTATTCGATTTTAGACACATCGTTGTGTTGCGTTTTGCCCGGTGACGCTGACGGCGGCGGTGATGTAAATATTGCTGACGCGGTCTATATTACTAGTTACGCCTTTGTTGAGGGGAGTCCAGCCCCACCCTGCTGCGAGGAGTCAGACGCCGATGGTGGCGGAGATGTTAACATTGGCGACGCGATTTACATAGTGATTTACATTTTCCAGGATGGTCCGGAGCCTGTATGCCCGAGCCAAAACAATTTGATCTGCCTGTAAGGTTTGATATGGCCGACTGAAAAACAGCGAAGCGCCCCTCTGCGGCGCGACAGGGAATTGACTTTAGTGGGAGGAAAATCATGAGAAAACTAATAGTAATAATCATTCTCGCGCTGGGGGTCTGCGCGCAAACCACTGGAGCCGTGACTTTCGGAGTGGGGAAGCGGGTAGGGCTGACATTTTATGATAATCAAAAGGAAGGCTCCATGAATCGTCAGCTCGCCACACGGGGGTTCGATCATTGCATTTATTTTAGTTGGTCTAACTCGGACAATAATTCAGCGGTAGGCGGGTTAAACGTAAGAGGAAACACCTGGGACGCAAGTTTAGGTGGTCTTTCTGAGCCGCAAGGTCTGGGAATTGACATAGGAGGCGACCTAGGTCCACCGACTCGAGGTTTCTCAACTACGCAGGATGCTTTTCAAAGCGGCACTAGCGTAATAGCTCTACACTGGGATCCAGTAAGCGCCGTTCCCTTTAATTTCCGTCCGAATGTATTTATTGACGATATACCATGCTTGGTGGATTTTGTCGAACTATTTTCCGGCGGAATAGTTCCTGAATCGCTCTGGGTGGATTCGCTCAGCTCAGGGGGTACCTATTTCGCCTGGCCGCGAGTGGCGGCAACTGATGACGGGGTATGCGGAAAGATGATTCATCTTGTAATTCACGATAACGGCCAGAGCGGCAAATACATGTACATTCGCCGAACTATCGGAGCTGGCGGTTCCACTGATTCAAACTGGACCGACGGATATATATTCGGGCAGGGCGGATTCCGCACTCCGGCCATCACCGCCTCGCGTCAATCGCAAAAAGTCGGAATTGCCTGGAGTGGTGGGCGCGGCGATGGAACCGAGTTCGGCGCGTCGGTAGACCGATACGATGGCGACACCTCCGGCCAGTGGGACAATGATCTTTATTACATGGAATCGCAGGATTGCGGCGCAACCTGGGGACCGATACGCAATATCACCCAGTACCCCGATGACTCGCCCGGCGGTTTCAGAGCGCATGCGCGAGTGACAGTCATCTATGATTCACGCGACAGCCTGCACATGGCTTGGGCGGCGGCCAAGTGGAACGGATATAGCGGACCGTTCAGATACAGCGGAAAGATTTTGCACTATGACACTGAATCAAAAGCGGTGCGCACAGCGGTAAATGGTCAATGGAACCCGCGCAAGTGTAATGGCGGCGCTTACAATCTCAATGTTACCCAGCCTCAACTTTCGGTCTGCGACAACAAGCTCTATCTAAGTTATGTCGAATTCGCCAATCCACTGCGCGGTCACGGCGATGATTGCCATGTCCGCTACCCAAGCGACCCAACCGGCGCCGCCAATGGAGATATAATGCTCACCGTTTCGGACAATTGGGGTTACAACTGGGATTACCCGCGCGGCCTGACAAAAACTTACACGCCAGATTGCGACACAATTCCCGGTGGAGCGAATCTCGATTGCCAGTCCGACACCTGGCATTCGGCGACACGATACGGAATAGATATCACGGGTGATGATTTCGACGGACTGCCGGATGTAAGCGACAGCATTGGCGGTTATGCTGGCAATGATTATATCTTTGTGCAATACATCAACGACCGCGAACCCGGAGCGGCGATTCTCAACGAAGGGTCCTGGACCTTGAGCACAGTTCGCGCGTTTCGGTTCGGTTGTGTTGAAGACGTGGCCTCGGCAGTTCTGTCGAGTTCGCTGGAAGCAGGACAGACGATTGATTCGAGTTTTCATGTTTTTCCGGGTAATAGTGTGCCAATTCCCTGGGTATTAGAGAACACAGGCAAGAACGACCTTACTTATAACTTAAATATTACAAGCATCAGCCCGGCTGGAAATATATCCGTGGCCGGACCTAGTGGTTTTATCAGCGCTGGGGCAAACAATTCTGAAACGCTGACATTAACTCTCAACGCAAACAACGATACAGCGCGTCAGTACCTAAACGCAGTCATTGTCATTGATGGCAACTTTGCATCCTCTCCTGATACGTTCCGAATTGAATATGCAGTTGTAGACACATCATCGTGTTGCGATCTACCCGGTGACGCTGACGATGGCGGTGATGTTAACATCGGTGACGCTATCTTTATCTTGAAGTATATCTTTGTTTCAGATAGCCCTAAGCCTCCCTGCTGTGATCAGGCTGACGCAGACGGTGGCGGCGATGTTAATATCGGAGACATAAGTTATATCGTGAGTTTGGCCCTCGTAGAAAATAGTCCGGGGGCGGTCTGCCCGAATCCGGGTGGATTAGTGTGCCTGTAAGTTTTAAGCTCGTCGACTGAAAAGTGGCGAAGCGCCCCTCTGCGGCACGACCGGCGCATAGGCAGATGTCCCGTTAATCTTCCATATCTACTCCCCCTGTATTTGTTCTCTTTGTAATACAGCCATATATTGTCCTTTCATAGGATACGCCCAAGCGAGAAGGCGTTTTGATCTTACACATCCAACGGAAGGGAATTCTTATTATGCGAAAATTCGTAACGTCCGCGCTTCTATCCACACTTCTGGTTTCAATCACGACAACCACGCACACATTGGCACAAGAAAAGCCCCTGGTGCAACCAGCGCCAGCGCCGCTGGTTAGCACATACTCAATAGTCGCCTATGACAGCGCCACGGGGCGCTTCGGCGCCGCGGTGCAGTCGCACTGGTTCAAAGTCGCCGATGTAATCTGGGCCGAGCCGGGAGTTGGCGCTGTGGCTACCCAATCGTTAGCGGATTTCCGCTACGGACCTCTCGGGCTTCAGATGATGCGCATGGGCAAGAGCGCCAGTGAGGCGCTTGACGGAATCATTGCCAGCGATCCGCAAAGCCGCGTACGCCAGGTGGCCATGGTAAACAAAAACAGCGTCGCCGCGCACACAGGTTCGCACTGCATTGACGAAGCGGGCGACCAAACCGGAACAACCCCCGACGGAATAATTTACAGCGTGCAAGCGAATCTTATGCGCAACGCAACTGTCTGGCCTGCCATGGCGGAAGCTTTTGAAAACGCCGAGGGCGATCTGGCAGAGCGAATGATGATCGCGCTTGAAGCCGCCGAAGCCGAGGGCGGAGATATTCGCGGGCGCCAGTCCGCGGCGCTTTTGGTTGTGCGCGCCGAAACAACCGGCCAGTCCTGGCGCGATAATGTTTTCGAAGTGCGCGTTGACGATTCACCTGAGCCTTTGAAGGAACTGCGCAGACTGCTGGCGATTTCGCGCGCATACGAAGAAATGAATCGCGGTGACGAACTTATCGCCGAAAACAAACTCGATGAAGCGGGCGCGGCCTATGCCAGAGCCGCTGAACTTTCACCGGGGAACGTTGAGATTCTTTTTTGGCATGCGGTCACGCTCGCGGGCGCCGATCAACTCGACCGCGCGCTACCGATTTTTAAGGAAGTGTTCGCGGCTGACACAAGCTGGCGGGAACTAATCCCGCGCCTCGCCAAAGCGGAACTGCTACCTGACGATGAAAAGATGATTAAGAGGATTCTGAGGGAGTGAGCGGGAATGCAGCCGAGCAGATTTCGCTTGATCTTCTCAGAAATAGAAGTATATTTGAGTAGTTGATAGGCAGAACTATGCTTAAAATTAATCCACCTGACTGGCGTCTAATTGCTAGCTTTCTTGTTGTCTTAATGACTTTAACAGCGCAACCAGCCTACTCAAACGAATCAATCAAAGCGGACGGGTTGAATGGCAAACTGTCAAATGTCCAGATAACCAAAAACATCGCCTCAATGCCGCTGGCCTTTACAAAGAATCAGGGTCAATGGGATGATAAGGTTTCATTCCGAGCTAATGCTAATGGAGCCACTATGTGGTTTAGTCCCGACGGCGCCTATTATCAGTTCACCCGGTCAATACCGACTGATGAACTAAATGCTGACTCTGTCAATCCGATGTATGACCGGTTTGATCGCGAGCCCATACAGTATGAGACGATGATGATTAAAGCCTCATTTATGGGAGCCAATCCCAACCCACGAATGATTGGTGTTGAAATGTTGAACTACAAGTGCAATTACTTCATCGGAAACGACCCGAATGAATGGCATACCGATGTTCCTAATTATAGCGCTGTATTGTATGAACAGATTTATGACGGTATAAACCTAAAATACTATGGCGACGGCAAAAAGATGGAGTATGACTTTATTGTCTCTCCCGGCGCTGACTATTCGCAGATAAAGATACAATATGAAAGCGCCAAATCTGTCACAATTAACGCTAATGGTCAATTGGTAGTTGAAACCAAATGGGGTGAAGTTGTTGAACAAACCCCTGTTATTTATCAGCTGAATAATAACTCCCGTATTACTGTTGTCGGAGAATACAAAATACATGATGACAATTCCTTTGGTTTTAAACTTAGCAGCTACAATCCCGATTTGCCATTGGTCATTGACCCGATTTTATCTTACAGCACCTACTTAGGTGGTAGTAGTGGAGATTTTGGCACTGGCATCGCAGTAGACGCTTCCGGCAACGCTTATATTACTGGCTACACTCCTTCCACAAATTTTCCAACTGAGGGTGAATACCAAACCTATCAGGGTGCTGGCGATGTCTTTGTAACCAAACTAAATTCTTCCGGCAATTCCTTGGTTTACAGCACTTATCTGGGGGGAAGTGGAAGTGAACGGGGCACTGGCATCGCGGTGAACGACTCTGGCAATGCTTATATTACCGGCCGCACTACTTCCACCGATTTCCCAACTGAGGGTGAATACCAAACCTATCAGGGCGGTACCGATGCCTTTGTGACCAAATTAAATAGTTTCGGTAATGCTTTGGCTTACAGCACTTATCTGGGC
>JACZUZ010000160.1 GCA_022572905.1 Candidatus Zixiibacteriota bacterium
ATCGTTTGGAAGACCGAGTTTTATTATAGACCAACATTTATGAGTTTCGATTGTAATTATGTCAGAGCCGTCTGATAAACAGCTTGTTCGGGCCTGCCTGGACGGAAAAAGCGAATCATTCGGCGTTCTGGTAGACCGTTATCAAGAGCCGATTTACAACGCGGTTTTGAGAATGGTAAGAGATGATGACGACGCAAAGGACTTGACCCAAACGGCATTTATTAGCGCATACGAAAACTTGGAGAAATTTGACCCGGACCACGCATTTTTTAGCTGGTTATATCGAATTGCGACAAACGCGACAATAAATTTTCTAAACCGAAAAAAATTTCAAGAGCCACTATCAGATGAACATATTTCCGATCAAAAAAACCCTGAGGAAATCCATTTGGAGTCGCAACTCTCAGATAGAATTCAGAGCTCTCTAATGGAACTAACTATGGACCACAGGATGGTAATTGTGCTCAGGCATTTTGTTGATTTTACCTATAGTGAAATGAGCGAAATTCTGAGGATTCCAGAGAAAACAGTTAAATCAAGACTTTTTTCCGCTCGCCAGAATTTGTCTGAGATTTTGACCAAATGTGGTATTACCAGCGCTATCGAAATCTAGGAAACAAAAGTAAGAACAGGACACAAATATGATTAACGATCAGCAAAGAGATCTCATAAGCGCTGGTGCCGAGGGAAAACTGGATGAGCTACAGCGACGCCAGCTAGATAGAATTATCGCGGAAGACAACCAAGCCAAGGCGCTATATCATAAGTTGTCTGCGGTTCATGAAACATTGGGACGAATTCAAAGCGTCACTCCGCCCCAGGAAATGAAGGCTCAGATAATGAGCCATATCAAGGCTAATCCCCGGAATCAAACATCCCGCGAATCGGTTTTTGCCGGGATTATTTCGCGGATAATCGAACCATTCGTTAATCCGGGTAGGATTACTGTCTTTGCGGGTGGACTCGCGGTTGGAATTATCGTCTTCGCGCTTATGGATATGCTCCCGGGCATTGCTCCCTCGGATTCAATCAATAATCTAACTGGCAGCATGATTTTTGATAATGGCTCTTCCACTTCTCAGATCGCTTCACAAGAGGAATGGTCGCTGGAAAATGCCACAGGATCGATTAGTATTGTTTCCGAAGGTGGTCAGATATCACTGTCTGTGACCATAGAAACCGAATACGAATTTGAGATAGAAGCGACGTTTGGAGTTGGGCCGCTTGGTCTCGTGGAATGGTATTGTGAAAGTCCGGAGATGATTTCGGTAAATAATACTTCTGAAATCACTCGGTTCAGCGGAGCGGGAACTACAAAATTTGTTGCAAAATATAAGTCTGATGGAGTTACGCCATCAGAAGCTATTGTTAGAGTGACAGTTGCAGGAGAAACTAAAGCGGTCAGACTGACTATTGCCTCAAGAGAATAATTTACAGATAGTTTGACGTGAATTGAGTCCGGCTTGATTTTTTAAAGGATTATTCTGACTATTTCAAGATAGAGACCAACATTTGAGCCTGGTTGATTGTAATTCCCACAGTAGCGTGACAGTTGACTGCTGGGACCAGACCAAGGTCCAAAATAAGATTCAGAAATGACAAAAGAACAAAACGCCACAATAATTAAATTGAAAGCTAACACATTAACCCTCGCTAAGTTGGGAGTACAAAATGGATAGGAAAAGAAAACTCTTTTTGACCTTCGGAGCTACCCTTGCGGTTTTGGTCATGGTTTTGGCCATTGCCTACGATGGCCAGTGGCCGTCAAAGGATGACGCAACCGGAGCTATCGGCGTGGCAAATAAGTACCGCGCAGAGCAGATAACTGATGCCGATGTTATCCTTAAGGATGCGGGCATGCAGGCTCTTTTGCAGAACGACGAATTCCAGAAGCTGATTGCGGACAAAGAGTTCCAGGAGCTCCTGGCTCATAATGATATTCAAGAAGCTCTGGCCCACGCTGGATTCTTGAATGCCCTGGCTCATGCCAATACCGCGGTACTTAAGGTCGAAATCAACGACCAGCCGTTGTTTGGTTACGCGGGTATTCAGAGTACTTTGGCGTTTATCAATACAAATCCTGAACTGGCCAAAGACCCTGTCTTGCAGGAAAAACTGGCTTATGCCGGTATAGACGCGGCAGTGGCCTACGCTGCAAGCAATTATGATTTGAATTCCGTCGAGCTTCGTACCGGACTTGGCTATGCAGGCGCTGCTCGGATATTGAGCTTCGCTCTCAATTACCCGCAAGTAATAGTAGACCCTGATTTCGAGAGAAAATTGGCCTATGCTGGTCTGAAATCGGCTCTTGCTTACGCTTCCGCCACCTATGCCGTCAAATCCGTCGAACTTAAGGAAGCATTCGGATTCGCAGGGGCGGCGAAGACTCTGGCATATGCTCTCGGACATCCTCAGATTGCAAGCGACGAAATTCTTAAGGAGAAGCTGGCGTTTTCGGGTTTCGAATCGGCTCTCGCCTATGCGACTTTAAAGCATGACGTAGACGTCTCTGAATTCCGGTCTGCTTTCGGCTACGCCGGAGCGGCTCGTGTTCTGTCATTCGCGTTGAATTATCCTCAGATTTCCTCAGACGAAGTCATGCAGGAGAAACTCTCCTACGCCGGTATCGAGTCGGCAATAGCTTACGCTTCCAGCGCCTACCAATTGAAATCGGTTGATTTGCAAATCGCTTTTGGTTTCTCCGGGGCGCCACATGCGCTTGCGTTTTCAAGCAATTACGCCAGTGTGGTTAAGGACCCAATATTTCAGGAAGCTCTTGCTTTCTCGGGAATTGAAGCGGCGATCTCCTATGCGTCGGATAAATATTCGCTGAGATACGCCGATGTACGCGCCGCCTTTGGTTTTGCGGGGGCCGCCAAGATGGTAGCTTTTATGTCTACTAATCCACAGTTGGCCGACGATCCGATCTTTCGCGACAAGCTGGCATATGCCGGCCTTGAAGCGGCGATGGCTTACGCCGCAAACGATCTCTCATTGAAATCAGTAGACTTGAGAGAGGCTTTTGGTTTCTCCGGAGCGCCGCAGGCTTTGGCTTATGCAGGGAGTCACTCCATGCTGATGAAAGACGCGACGTTTACCGAAATGCTCGCCCACTCCGGCATTGAAGCGGCAATCGCGTACGCTTCGGAAAACTACTCTCTGAAAATAGTCGAATTGCGCGAGGCGTTTGGATTCGCCGGTGTAGCGCAAGTAATGGCTTACGCTTCGAGTCACCAGGAGCTTTTGGCTAATCAGGCTTTTCAGGACAAGCTCGCATACGCCGGAATTGAAGCGGCCATAGCGTACGCCGCTGACAATCTTTCGTTAAAGTCAGTTGAACTTCGCGAGGCCTTTGGATATGCCAGTGTCAGACAGACTCTGGCATACGCCGGAAGTCATCCTATGTTAATGAAGGACGCGACATTCACACAGGCGCTGGCTTTCTCCGGTATCGACGCGGCAATCGCCTATGCTTCGGAAAACTACTCTCTGAAAACAGTCGAATTGCGTGAGGCGTTTGGTTACGCTGGGGCCGCACAGGTTCTCGCTTTCGCATCAAAGTATCCGATTGCGTCCAGCAGTGAAGCGCTTGGCTACGCAGGAATGCAGAAGATTCTTTCATTCGCTGGCTCCAATCCGGCTCTGGCGAGTGAACTTGGAATTCTAATGCAGAATTCCACCATCCAAACGGCCCTTGCGCATGGAAATTTCAACGCATTGACTCCGGATATGTAGGTTGGGCTTATCAAACGATGAAGAACTATATAGGGAAGAAGAATAACTAGAGATATGTAAAATACATATTCTCCGAGACAAAATGCGACAGCAGAGAGGTTGCCATTAAAGGGCGCAGGAGTTATACTCCGGCGTCCTTTATCTTTGGATAACGTAAACATAGAACATAGCTGAGATAGACTGGAAGTAGAATGAAAACTGCGCTCAAGTCACTTCTTTTGATCATTTGTTTTGGACTGATTTGTTCAAGCTCCAACGCACAGTTAAAACAAATTGAAACCGAGCATATGAGACTCGTGTATTTTGCTGGCGCTCCGGCGTTTCTCGCTCCGCATGTTGCGCGCTGTTTCGAGAATTCATATAGATATCACACTAAGTTCTGGGATTACACGCCAACCGAAAAAATATTGGTGGCCATGTATGATGTTAGCGACTATGGCAACGCCGGCGCTCTGGTAACTCCTGACAATCGCATTTTGTTTATGATAGCGCCCACCAGTACCGCTTATGAAACATCCCCTGTCAACGAGCGCGTGAATACTATAATGAATCACGAAATGGTTCACATTGTTGCGCTCGACAAAGCCACCGGGTCGGAGCGTTTCTTTCGGGGACTTTTCTCGGGGAAAGTTCAGGCTATTAGTGATAATCCATTGTCTATTCTCTACAGCCATCTAACCACCCCGCGCCGTTCATCGCCTCGCTGGTATCATGAGGGAATAGCCGTGTTCATGGAAACCTGGATGGCCGGAGGAATCGGCCGCGCGCTTGGGTCGTATGACGAGATGGTTTTTCGCACTATGGTGTTGGACAATGAGACTTTCTATGATCCCGTCAGTTTGGAGTCGCAGGGTGTCTATGTGGATTTTCAGGCCGGAGTGAATTCATATCTTTATGGCACGAGATTTATGAGCTATCTGGCGCTGATGTTCGGAGCCGAATCAACGATTGAATGGGTGTCGCGTGAGGACGGAAGCAAAAGCTACTATTCGTCTCAGTTCAAAAATGTTTACGGCCGGTCGCTGGATAATATTTGGGCGGATTGGGTGGACTGGGAGAAAAAGTTTCAGTTGGAAAATTTGGATTCCATTCGCCAATATCCCGTGACGGATTATCGCGATCTTTCGGACAAGCCGCTTGGCTCCATGTCTGGCGCTTTTTATTTTGAAAAAACCAACAAACTTTATACGGCAGTAAACTATCCCGGTCAGGTAGCCCATATTGCGGCGATTGATATCACCACTGGCGCAATTGATAAGGTTTGCGATGTAAAAGGCGCCGCGCTTTATTTTGTTTCCTCGTTGGCGCTGGATACTTCCAGCGGGACTTTGTTCTACACAACAGATAATGGCGGCTGGCGTGATTTAAGATCGATTGATTTGAAATCCGGCAAATCGCAGACGTTGATGAAAAATGTTCGAGCGGGCGACCTCGCGTTTGATCACACCAGCAAGACTCTCTGGGGAGTGAGACATTTCAATGGGATCTCGACCTTGACTCGCTTTCTCCCTCCCTATACAGATTGGGATCAGGTCTATTCGTTACCATATGGCCGAGACATTTATGACCTGAATATTTCTCCCGACGGAAAAACACTTTGTGCGGGAATGGGTGAGGTCAGTGGCAGACAAACTCTGATTACTATGAATATCGATCGTGTTCTGCGAGGAGACACAACACATAGAACTCTCTATGATTTCAAACTGAGTGTCCCCGCAACTTTCGTGTTCTCGCCCGACGGAAGATATGTGTATGGATCATCATACTACACGGGCGTGTCCAATATCTTCCGCTATGATTTCGAGCTAGACTCAATGGAAGCGTTAAGTAACG
>JACZUZ010000161.1 GCA_022572905.1 Candidatus Zixiibacteriota bacterium
TTGGTAAACTCTTTCCGGACACGGATGAAAAATATCGAAACATCGATTCGAAAAACTTGCTTGAGAGCGTTGCCAGAAAACTAGCGGATAATAATTGGAGTGTTGGGAATGTAGACTTAGTGGTAATTACCGAAAGTCCGAAAATTTCCGCATACTCCGAAAAAATGTCGGAAGTGATAGCGGAAATTTTATCGGTGGCGCCGGGCGCTGTTTCGATCAAAGGAACAACCTCCGAGAGATTGGGCTTTACCGGACGCGGTGAGGGCATAGCGTGCATGGCCACCGCTATGATCCGTCGGAAAGTTTCCTAGCGCGTCTGAGTCATAGAGATTTGGCAATAAGAGTCGTGTCAATAAGAGTTTGTTAGAGTAATAATATTACCATGGATTTTCAGGCGCTGGGTGAACAATTAAACCATTGGGTGGATTGGGTTCTTTCCTTTGGCGTGTTCTGGATTTACGCGACAGTGGTTGTCGCGTCATTTATTGAAAACATTTTTCCCCCTTTCCCGGGTGACACAGTGACAATAGTTGGCGCCGCGCTGGCTACAACCGGACGGCTTGATCCTGTCATGGTGTTTTTTGGCGCATGGTTAGGTGGAATAATTTCGATTATGCTAATCTATTGGTTCGGCAGGAGTCACGGGCATGATTATTTTGTCAATAGGAACTTCAAATATTTGCCCCGCGAAAAACTAAAAGACTTTGAAGAATGGCTTGATCGACGCGGAGCGTGGCTTATTATCGGGAGTCGTTTTGTGGTCGGGTTTCGGACACTTGTTTCTCTGGCGGCCGGAATCGGAAAGTGGCCGGCAGGGAAGATGTTTTTGTACAGCTCGATTTCTTTCTGGCTGTTCAATTCTATTTTGATTCTAGCGACATACTATCTGATCGATAATTTATCCGCGCTGGTTGGATTTTTGAAAGTTTATCAGTTTCTCTTCTGGCCGATTATTATTGTTCTGTTTGTAGGATATTTTATTATGCGACGAAAAAGAGCCAGACAAAAACAAGGCGACTCCGGCAGGTGACTCCAAAACATGTTTTAGTTCTAAGCGGAGGTGATTCGCATGAGCGAGAAATATCGCTGGCGAGCGCCAGGGCGGTGACAAAAGGACTTCATCGTCTGGGTCATCAGACATCGGTGTTTGATATAACTACTTGCAAATCGCTGTTAGACGAATCGGGCGAATTTCTGCCGAATGTCGAAATAGCGCCTTCAATTAATCAACCCGAGGATACTTTTCTCAACGAACTTTTCGGTCAGTTGCGAGCCGCTCCTGAACTCAGCGGCGCTGATGTTGTTTTTCTGGCGCTACATGGAGGAAGCGGTGAGAATGGCGAGATTCAGGATTTTCTCGACGACTGTGACAAAAAATATACCGGTTCGGACGCGCGGGCGTCCCATACCGCGATGAACAAAGCATCGACAAAACGCGAAGCGATGACTCTGGGAATTCGCACTCCTGAGTGGGTTGAAATCACCGAGGAAGTGTCGGCGCACCCCGATTTGAGCTCCGAGGTGGAGTCCACTTTGGGTCTGCCGGTGGTTGTAAAACCATCCGAAGGAGGCTCCACTCAGGGGCTAACTGTTGTGCGCGAACTCGCTCGATTTCCCGGGGCGCTAATCCTTGCCAGAGAGTACTGTTCGAAAATAATTGCGGAACAATATATTCCCGGTCGTGAAATTACTGTTTCTGTTTTTGATGGTGCGCCTTGGCCGGCGCTTGAGATAGTTCCGAAAAGCGGTTTATACGACTACCATTCAAAATACACTCCGGGAGCGACGCAATATATATGTCCCGCTGAGATAACCGAGGAATTGGCCGGTCGCATGCGAAGCGATGCCGTTTCTATTTACAAAGAATTGAATTGTCGGGGGCTGGCGCGAGTGGATTTCATTCTGGATCAAAGTCAAACGCCGCAGTTTCTTGAGCTAAACACAATCCCCGGACTGACCGAGCTTTCGCTTTCGCCCATGGCCGCTCGCGCTGTTGGCATTGAGTTTGACCAGCTGTTGGAAATGATTATTTCCTCCGCCTTGAAGCTCTAAGATACTCCGATTGAGATTGTTTTCAGGCCTTCGTAGGCCTGTGGCGAAAAGATCGGAGAAGAACTATATTAGGCCCTGAAGTTCTATATAAGTAGTGAGAATTACATAGGCGACGTAAATAGAGAGCAAGAAAATGGCTAGACTAGATCAAACAGAATTGCTGCTGGAAGAATTGACCAACGCTTCGGGTGTATCAGGATACGAGGACGAGGCTCGTAAAATTATGGCGCGGAGAATCAAACCCTTTGTGAATTCGGTAGAGTATGACAAACTCGGCTCTCTCATCGCCACCCGCAAGGGAACCAGTTCAGGACCCAAAGTCTTGATTGCGGGTCATCTCGACGAGATCGGGTTTATGGTCAAAGAGATAACCAGCGAAGGGTATATCAAGTTCCTCGCGCTTGGCGGATGGTGGGGACATGTGGCTCTTGGACAGCGCATGAAAATTATGACATCCAAAGGCCCGATCTTGGGCGTTGTCGGTTCGCAACCACCGCATCTGCTTCTTCCTAAAGATCGTGAACGAGTTCTGGAAATTAAGGATATGTTCATAGACATTGGCGCCACCGAGAAATTCAAAGCCGAGAAAAAATTAGGCGTTCGGGTAGGGGACCCGATTGTACCGGATTCAAAATTCACAGTGATGGGAAATCCCGATCTCTATTTGAGCAAAGCTTTCGACAACCGCGCGTCATGCGCAATGGTTATCGATATTATGCGCTATTTCAAACGCGCCAAACATCCCAATACAATCATCGGCGCCGGATGCGCTCAAGAAGAAGTCGGCCTGCGTGGAGCCCAAACTGTCTCCAATATTGTTAAGCCGGATGTGGCTATTATTTGCGATGTCGGGATTTCCCAGGACATTCCCCCAGCCGGATTCTCGAAAAAGGAAAAACTCGGCGGCGGGCCATCCATATTTATTTATGACGCCACAATGATTCCAAACATCGCTTTACGCGATCTTGCGGTAGAGACTGCGACCAAAAAGAAAATCCCCTTCAACCTGACATACATGGAGCGCGGCGGAACTGACGGCGGCCGGGTTCATATTAGCGGTTCGGGAACACCAAGTTTGGTGATAGGGCCTCCGGTTCGATATATACATAGCCACAACGGAATTATGTCGCGCAGAGATTATGACAACTCGGTCAAGCTGATTTGCGAGATAATCAAGCGCCTCGACCGCAAAACAGTGGAAAAACTCGCCCCCAGATAATTAGTTCTCTACTGTCTCACTGTATATCCATGGGGCAAATTTAGTAAAAAAACTTGTTCTGGAAAGTCTTAAAATATGCCATTAAGTTTTTATAATACGCTGAACCGCAGGAACGAAGAGTTCACTCCGATAACCGCGGGCGAAGTTCGTCTGTATACATGCGGGCCAACGGTTTATAATTTTGCGCATATTGGGAATCTGCGCGCCTTCATGTTTGAGGATCTGCTGCGGCGCTTCCTTAAGTACAAGGGATACAAAGTCACGCAGGTAATGAACCTTACCGACATCGACGACAAAATTATCCGCGCCTCAAAAGAACAAAAGAAATCGCTCGATGAAGTCACCAGCCGGTTTAAGACAGCGTTTTTTGAAGACCTTGACACTTTGGGTATGGAGCGAGCAGAAGTGTATCCCGAGGCTACCAAACATGTGACCGAAATGGTGGATATTATCAAGAAGTTGCTTGAGCGCGGGATGGCGTATGAAGTTGACGGCAATTACTATTTCAAAATTTCCGCTTTTGAGCGCTACGGAAAACTTTCCAATATAAATGTGGCCGATCTGAAAATAGGGGCGCGCGTTGCCAGCGACGAATACGACAAAGAATCGGCCTCTGATTTCGCGCTATGGAAAGCCTGGACGCCCGATGATGGTGAAGCCTTTTGGGAAACCGATCTTGGCAAAGGCCGCCCCGGCTGGCACATTGAGTGCTCCGCGATGTCTATGAAATACCTGGGGAATCACTTTGATATTCACACCGGCGGCGTGGACAATAAATTTCCTCACCATGAAAATGAAATCGCGCAGTCGGAAGGCGCGACCGGTGAAAAATTTGTCAACTATTGGATGCACTGTGAGCATCTGATTGTTGAAGGCAAGAAAATGTCCAAGTCTCTCGGGAATTATTACACTCTACGCGACATTCACGATAAGGGTCACTCGCCAAAAGCGATTCGCTATTTGCTAATCGCTACGCAGTATCGCCAGCCGTTGAATTTTACTTTCGATGGTCTAGACGCCGCGAAAAATGCGCTAACAAGATACAATGATTTTATTCGCAACCTGAAAGATTATCCGGGCGCCGAATCCAGCGGTGAGGCGGATGGGTTTATCGAAAGAGCGCGCAAAGATTTTGAAGCGAGCCTGGATGATGATTTGAACATATCCGAGGCGCTGGCGGCTGTTTTTGATTTCATTCGCGATATTAATCGCCTCAAAGCCGAAGACAAACTCTCTAGCGCTGAGCGCGACCGGGCGCTTGAAACGCTCGATAGATTTGATTCAGTTCTGAATTTCAAAACCGAAGCGGAGTCGATAGACGCCGAAGTGGAAGAACTAATCACAAAACGCGCTCAGGCCCGCAAGGATAGAGACTTCGCTACGGCAGATTCGATTCGCGCCAAACTCGACGAGATGGGCGTGATTCTCGAAGACACTCCCCAGGGAGTTAAATGGAAAAAGCGAATTTAGTCGACTGAACGAGCTTCAACTTCCAATAATTCTTAGGAGTTCTATTCTGGAAAAATAAACCCAGCGCGAAACTCTTGAATAGTCCTACGCAAAAACCAATAAGCTATTCGCTCTGGGCGCTTTGTTGCTCGCTGACAGCGCTGATTTTTTTGTCTCCGCTTGTCTTTTCTGATTTTAGCGCCTGGGGTTTTGATTATTTCAAATTTCTTCCCGATGGTTTTCATATCGGCGCAGCGCTACTAATCCTGTTGACGCTGGCGGCCAGTTTATTTTCCAGAAGACACAGCGTTATTTTAGAGACTTTCGCCGGACAGGCATTTCTAGCTAGAATCCCGCGCGTTGTGAAATACATAAGCGTTTTCACAATCGCTGTCGCCGTGTTCTTTTGGTTCAGACAATCCACCCATTTCTTGGGAGACGGATATCAATGGATAGCGCTTTACGGCGAGTCCGATAACTGGTATATGCGGTCAGTAAAATTTACTGAATTGGGATCCTCGTATGTTATTCGCGCAATGCAAGCGCTTCTCGGATCATACAAAAAATCGACCGCGGAGATGGCTTTTCAGATTGTAGCGGCGCTTTCGGGCGGAGTTGTTTTTTTGTATGTCCTCGCTTTGTCCCGACAGTTCTTCAACGATCGGTTACAAAGATTTTCGTTTCTTCTATTGATATTTGCAACTCCAGCGCTTGCGCTCTTTTTTGGATACGTGGAGTTCTATCCATTTCTCTGGGCGGCTGTATCAGTCTTGATCTTTTATTCCGTAAAATGCCTTAAGGGGGAAACGCCCGAATATGTCGTGTTAGCGCTCTTCGCTTTAGCTTGC
>JACZUZ010000162.1 GCA_022572905.1 Candidatus Zixiibacteriota bacterium
GATTGTCGCTCAGAACGAGAGAATCGAGAGAGGAGATTTGAGTGGGGAGATCATCATTGATGGAATCGATAAATGGCGCTCCGTTAAAAGCATAGACATAGATATAATATACGCCGGTATCAAGAACATTTGTTCCGGGGAAGAAGAACTCGTCGGGTAGGATCGTAGCGCTGTTCCCTACGACTATTTCCGCAAAGCCGGTATTGGTATACGCCTCGTCCGCCTTTACCATTGCGATGATATATCCCCCTGTAACTCCCGTCGTAACAGTAACACTACAGATAACACTGCCCTGCCCGGATAGATATAATCGATTCGCGGGATCGCTGACCGCCACTGCGGGATCTCCGGGCATAGATTGCTGGATGGCGACTACCTCGGTTGCGCCGTCGAAAAGACTCAACTGATGCGCTCCGGGTGTTATGCCACTTGAGGTAGAAAAACTGAGAGAGTAGAGTCCGCTTGAAGCGCTAAAGTCATGCCGGACTGTATCAAGGTTGACCGGTCCGGGAGGTATCAGAGTATCATCGAGGCGGAAGGACACTTTGCTGGCGGCGTTATTAAGATCGATATTGCGTAGAAGATAGCTTTGAGACACATAGCCTTCAGATGTGGAATCCGAAGGTGTTCCCGACCCTCCGCAACCGGAGAGAACGACTGTGAATAGGGCCGTAAGAACTACAAGGCCAAATACCGAATTCGAGGGGTTTAAGTCTGTTTTGAAACTGTTAGAAATCTTCATCACTATCTCACCTGTTCTTTTGGTTCGGGATAAACGCCGGGTTTCCCAGACCGGCGCATTGATTACCGGAATGATCACTTGCCGACAGTATAATCAGATCTTTTCCCGTCTGTTAAACAAAATTCAGCGTATTCCGGGTCTTATTTTCTGAAACACATACCCCAAAATACAGGGTTTTTCTTAGTTCCCGGATATACTCAATTATCGGGCTGAAATGGAGGTCTCTTTAGCCTCTTTCAAAGGGAATCGATTGGGGGACTGCAAAATAGACCCGCGGTTTTGGGCATGATAACTTGACATAGACCGTCGAAGTTAAAACCTTTTATATTTGGAGGATTAGGTTTCAAAACTTCCCCGGCAAATCATGGAAAAAGACTCAAAGAAAAATCGCAGTCGATTCGAGACAGAAGCGGTAATACATACCAACGCTCTCTATCGCACCGCTCTACGAATGACCCGTAATGAGGATGACGCCTCCGATCTGGTCCAGGAAGCCCTGGTCAAGGCCTATCGCTTTTGGGACAAATACGAAGAGGGTTCCAATGCCCGCGCCTGGTTATTCAAAATCATGACCAATATTTTCATCAACAATTATCGCAGTAAATCCAGAGCGCCGCAAACGGTGGCCTATGAGGAGATTGACGATAATTTCCTGTTCGGGCAGCTGGCGACAATTGACCCGTCCGATAACCCCGAAAGGAATTTCTTTGCCAAGGTTTTCGATGACGATGTCAAGAAGGCCATTGAAGAGCTTCCCCCTGATTTTAGAATAGTTGTGATTCTAAGCTTTCTGGAGGGATTTAGCTATCAGGAAATAGCGGATATAGCGGGTTTGAATATTGGCACTGTGAAATCTCGCCTGCACAGGGGTCGCAAAATCTTACAGAAGTCATTGTGGGACTATGCCTTACGCAACGGATTCATTTCTAAGAGAAAATCCGCTGAAAAGGATGGTAATGACGAAAAAGGCGCTGAGGATTCTTCGATAGAGGACTCGGGTGAGAAGCCGGATCATAATGAAACGGACTGACGCTCTGAATGACTCTATGGCCGATTCTTGGAAAGAAGAAATGAGCAAAAAACATACACACAAAGTTCACTCGCCTAGGAACATCCGTCAAGGTCGCGCTGTTAGAAATCAGGCGGGTCGGGATCAATCTTTTGAAGGGCATCTGGGCCACACTAGTGAATTGTCGAACGCCGCGAAAACTTTAAGAGCGCTAAGTGGGAGGAATCAAAGAAGAGAGAACATAGCTAAGAACTGTTTTTCCAGAGCTAGATCGGTTTTTTCTCCTTTGCGCGATTTTCGACCGAATTTCGCGCCAATTCAAATATATCGACAATTCTCAAAGAGGGTCAGAGCTATACGATTACGCTTAAATGGAAAAGGCCAGGTAGCGATTTTCATTGGATAATGATTTGCAGGACACATGAATAAACTTTTGACACAAAACACTTAATCGCCAGGAAATATGATGGATTCAGGAAGAATTCAAGAACTATTATACGACATAATTGACAAAGAAGCCTCTGGTCTGGAACTCGAAGAGTTCAAGAGAATCGTGTCTGAAGATAGTAGGCTGAATGCGATGTATCAATTTGAAACACGCTTCAGAAAAACTATTGGAGAGAAATCATCGTTTGAAAATGCGCCGGAGTCCCTCTTGAGTTCAGTTCGAACCGAGCTGGACAGGATTGACCTTGATCCTGTTTCGGCGAGCAATTTCACATTGTCTTCGACCGAACGCCTCGGAGCAAACAAGCGGATGTTGTCTTCTCTAACTACCACTACCAAATGGCGATATTCTCTTGCTATGGCCGCCTCTATCGCTCTTGTAATATTGGGTGGAGCAACTCTTATTAAATTTCTCCATCATCAATCAGCATTCGGCGCTTTTGAAGCCGAGTACTTTGTAACCCGCGACGCCAAGTCTGATCTCGGTGACGGCATTACAGCCGAGGACGCATCCCGGTTTATCTCCGAGATGTTTCATGTCGCAGTTGTCGATTCTATTCCCGGTATTCAGCTTTGCGGTGGCGAGGTAGTCATGCTGGACAGCAAAGAATTCGCCCATTTCAAATTCTGTGGCGCATCAATGACGCCTATTTCAATTTTCATCGGATCAGCGGCGGATTATGAACTGCCTGAAATGCCATCCACTATTCTGGCTGGCAAAGAATATTTCCGCCATTCCTGTCATGGTTGTGATCTCCTCTACTGGCGCAGCGGTGACGCGCTAATAGTCGCCGCCACTTCTTTCGAACAAATGGAATCGCAACCTATCAGCAATCTGGTCGCCCAGATCTCTATCAGCGAAGCAGTCACGCTCGAATAATCATTCCGGCGCCAATCGACTATATTGTCCGCAGTATATTTTCCCAAATATATATTTCTCCTAAATGTACCTCTCTAGCTACATCTTTCTAGCTATACCTTTCCAAATATTTCTCTCTAAGTATATCCCTCCGAAGTTCCGATTATCTAGTCAGTGGGGAAGACGCCTTTCGCAGCCCTCCTATTCTCTGTCATGTCCCAAACTCGATAGTCGACTATGATTAGATTCAAGTTCATAACTGCGGCCTTTGCGTCGCTGATAACGCTCGCTGTGGATGATGTTCGCGCTGAAAGAGCGTCCTCTCTGATAAACCCGGCGGCGGTAGATCATATCCGGGCCATTCAAGCGGCGATTTTTGATGAGAATTGGTATGACGCCGAATGTCTGGCCGATGAATTCGAACGAGCCGAGCCAAATTCCCCCACGCATCATATCCTGCGCGCGGCGGCAATTCAGGCGGAGTCGTTCTCAGACGAAGAGAAATCCGCCGAGCGTCGCTTCAAAACTCAAATCGAGCTGGCCGGGGCGCTTCTGGATAAGCGCCTTGAATCATGCTCGCGTGCGGACTCGGCGGTGGCTTATTTCTTTATGGGCCACTGCCATTCTTTGGGAGCGATCTGGGCGTCAAAATATGGGTCGTTCATTAGCGCGCTTCGGTTGGGCTTGAAAGCTCGCAACCGCTATAGCAAGGGACTCAAACTCGATAGTGGGTTTATAGATCTGCACACTGGATTGGGTACGTACCGCTATTGGAAATCTGTCAAGGCTGGAATTCTGAAATGGACCGGCATTTTCAAAAATGAAAAAGACACAGGCATAGCCCAGGTACGCCTGGCCGCAGAGCGATCTTTGTTTTCACGAGACGCGGCGAAATCCCTTTTGATCTGGATTTTGATAAATGAGAAAAATTACTCCGAGGCCGCCGATCTCTCCCGCGAACTATGTCAAACCTATCCGCACGGGAAAACATTCCTCTGGCCGCTGGCCGAATGTTATAGCAAGATGAAATTATATCCCCTGGCGATTGATACATATCTCGATCTGAGAGCGCGACTTCTCCCAGACCCCGGCAATCACATCAATCTAATAAGGGTTGATTTTGAAATAAGTCGCCTTGCAGAAAAGATCGATGATCGGGCTACTATCAGGCTAATTGCCGCGGGGTTCGATGAATATTATCGCGACACTCCACTGAGCACTCAACGTTTGCTTCACGGCAAGTATTTCGCGCTGGGTCGTCTGTAAGAATATCTCTTGAAAGTCTCTTTCCGAATATTTTCATTCTTCCTATAATTTCTCTACATTAGTTTTAACGGGTCGTCATAATTTGCTGACGGCGCGTATAATCGCTATGACTGACAAACGCAAAGAAACAAAGATCAAGCTGACTGCCGAAGTTGCCTGCGCGGGTTGAGCTTCAAAACTCTCGCCACAGGCGCTGGCGCAAGCATTGAAATCGCTACCGACCTCATCGCATCCCGATCTGCTGGTTGGATTTGGTACTGCGGACGACGCGGGCGTCTTTCGTATATCCGAAACTCAAGCTCTGGTGCAGACTTTAGATTTCTTTACGCCGATCGTGGATGATCCATACTGGTTCGGAAAAATCGCGGCGGCCAATTCCCTCTCGGATGTTTACGCAATGGGCGGCAAGCCAATTACAGCCATGAATATTGTCTGCTTTCCGGAAACTTCTTTAATTCACAATAAAAATAAAAAAACAATGGAGAAAATTACAATAAAAAAATATCAGAAATACTTAAAGAAAACGATTCTTATTCTAATCCAGATTTACAAAATGTTCAAAATAAACTTGAACGTATTGGTGCGCATCTTGAAAAAAATAAACAAGACAAAAGAGCTTTAAGAGAAAAGTCCAGGGTTTTCTCTCAGTTAAGAAAATTGAAGAAATACCATAATATTCAATAGACTGGAATAAAAATTTTCAAAAAGAGGAAATTTATGAAAAAAGATAATTTAGAATTAGAAATAAAAAATTTAGTTGAAAAATTTATTAATCATTTAAACAAAGAGAAAAAAGAAATTTTTCTTATTAGTCATTTTGATACAGATGGAATTACTTCTGCAGCAATAATGATTCAAACTCTAAAAAAACTTGACGCGACATTTTCAGTAAGAATAATTAAATCTTTGAATAAGGAATTTATAGAAAACCTTCCGAAGGACAAAACAATACTCTTTCTTGATCTTGCTTCAGGAAGTTTAGATTACCTCGGGGTTTGTGGAATAGAAAATATTTTCATAATAGACCACCATGAGATATCTCAAGAGATTCCAAAAAATGTTCATCTTTTAAATCCTGTACTTTGTGAAGACAATCAAAAAATAAGTACATCCGGATTAGTATATTTATTTTGTAAAGAGATTGATCAAAGTAACAAAGAATTCGCAAAGCTTGCCATCCTTGGAATGATTGGAGACCAACTTGAAAAAGAAATTGACATTCTTAACAACGGAGTTATTGAGGAC
>JACZUZ010000163.1 GCA_022572905.1 Candidatus Zixiibacteriota bacterium
GGAATTCCATCGCGCGGAGTGGATCAAGCCGCATTTGTGGCGCTGAACCGGGTTTATATGCCTGCGGCTCTCGTTGAGGCGGCCTTTATCTCCAACGCTAAAGAGGAAAATCTTCTCCGCGATAAAAAATTCCGCAAGAAAGTAGCCCAATCAATTTACAACGCTCTGAAAACATACAAACGTCGCTATGAATCTCAAAACTAAAATGGACATTGACAACAATTCGAATTCGCGCCCAATAGGTATTTTTGATAGCGGCGTTGGTGGGTTGACAGCTTTGCGCCCTTTGATCAGCTGTTTGCCGGATGAATCCACTGTCTATTTCGGCGATCTCGCGAACGCTCCCTATGGTAATCGAGAAGGCGAGGAAATCAAGAGACTTTCTTTGCATGCCCTACAGTTTTTTCGAGAACAACAAGTCAAAATGCTTGTAGTTGCCTGCAATTCCGCCACCGCCCACGCGATTGATGAGATCAGGCGAGACGCGCCATTCCCAGTCGTGGATGTCATTCTCTCGTCCGCGCGGACAGCTGTGGCGCGCACGAAGCGGAAAAAGATTGGTGTGATAGCCACTACCGCGACTGTGAAGAGCGGCGCTTATCCCCGAATTATTAACCGAATGAATCCTGAGCTGATTGTGTGTCAATCCGGTTGCCCGCGCCTCGCCACACTGATTGAAGAAGGCAAGGTCGATAGCGGCGTACTGCGGCGAGATTTGATCGAGTGTCACGATCCGATCCCATTTGATGAAATTGATACGTTGATATTGGGATGCACCCACTATCCGTTGATTAAAGACTTGATCCATGAAGTTTGCGGCGATCACTTGAATCTGATCGACTCAGGAGCTGAATCTGCGCGCGAAGTTGAAATACAGCTAAATAGCGAGGGACTCCGAAATTATTCTTCCAATTCTTCACGAGAGGAGATTAGAGGGTCACAGGAGAGTCACGAGTTCTATGTTAGCGCGCATCCTGACAGATTAATGAAACATCTTAAGCGTTTCCTCGGTGATTCTCTGGACCACAGCGTCATCAATCCAAAGGTAGTTCAAAACAAGTATGTTGGCTCCCCCGCGCTGGAGAGCTAAACATATTTTCTTTCATACAATGAAACTGGTACTGGCAACCAATAACGAGGACAAGATCACGGAAATCCGGGCCTGCCTCGCGGATCTTGAATTGGAAATTATGACCCGCGCGGATTTTGAAAACTTCCCCGATCCACCCGAAACCGCGAATACACTTGAGGGAAACGCCGAACTAAAAGCGCGAGCAATTTCAGACTCGACTTCCCTTCCCGCTCTGGCGGATGACACCGGGCTTGAGGTGGCCGCGCTGAACGGAGCGCCCGGTGTTTTTTCAGCGCGTTATTCGGGAGAAGATGCAACATACGAATCCAATTGCGCAAAGTTATTGCGCGAAATGGAAGGTCTCCCGGAAGACAAACGCGGCGCTAGATTCCGGACTGTGATTGCTATTGTCTGGGATAGAGATTTGAAGTTGGTCGATGGTGTCGTTGATGGTAGAATCACAGAGTCACCAAGAGGCGCATCGGGTTTCGGATATGACCCGGTCTTCCTATATCCACCCGCAGGGAAAACCTTTGCGGAAATGACGTTGGAAGAGAAAAACGAAATCAGCCACAGAGGCAAGGCCCTAGCGCAAGCCAGAGGAGTTCTGGAGAAGCTCTTGAAATCTTCGTTCTGACTATATCAAAATGTCTATTTGACTCTCAGGCGGGATGGATGTAATCTATTTCCCCCGACCGACCGAAATTAAAGGTATCGGTTGATTGGCCATCTGCAGACATTGTAGTTGGCGGAGATTGAGTCGGTAGCCCTCATATTTGGCGGACCTCCCGGTCTGCCTGACGTTGGTTGGACGGTTTATTCGGGGTGTGGCGCAGCCTGGTAGCGCACCTGCTTTGGGAGCAGGGGGCCGGAGGTTCGAATCCTCTCACCCCGATTTTTTTCATGTTTGCTTAAGTTCAAAAGCCATTGCCATCAGATGTATCGCGTATTAGATTTCTATTCAGGCTGTCATATTTCTCTGAAGACAAACTATATTGCCTAATGTCAGATTAAGAAACCAATGAAGAAAAAACAAATGCGAACGCGCGCTTGGACGAAATACAAACGGTCAATCTTAACTGTTGTCTTTCTATTGGCGCTCGCCTCATCGAATGTGTTCGCACAAGACGCTGGTATTGAATGGCAAAAGCTTAGCCTGCACGCCAATGAACTTCACGATGCAGGCAAGTATGACAGCGCCGTCGTTGTCGCGCTGAAGGCGCTCAAAATAGTGGAGAAAAATGTTGGCCCGGACCATCCCGATGTGGCTACGAGCCTGATCAACCTGGCGGGGCTCTACTACACTCAAGGCCGGTACGTTCAGGCTGAGTGGCTATACAAACGCGCGTTGGCAATCTCAGAAAATGCTCTAGGCCCGGACCACCGCAATGTGGGCGCAAGCCTGAACAACCTGGCATTGCTTTATTACACGCAGGGCCACTACGCCCAAGCCGAACCGCTTTACAAACGCACTCTGGCGATCAGTGAAAAGGCCCTCGGTCCAGACGATCCCGATGTGGCTACATGCCTCAACAACCTGGCAGAGCTATATAGAACGCAGGGCAAATATTCGCAGGCCGAGCAGCTTTACAAACGAGCATTGGCAATCGATGAGAAAGCTCTTGGTCCCGATCACCCATATGTTGCTACGAGCTTGAACAACCTCGCGGAGTTTTACAGCGACCAGGGCAAGTACGCAGAAGCCAAGAAGCTTTGCAGACGCTCTCTGGCGATCAAAGAAAAGTCCCTCGGCCCAGACCATCCTGACATAGCATTAAGTTTAAACAACCTAGCGTGGCTTTACGACACTCAGGGCCATTACGCGCAGGCCGAACCGCTTTACAAACGCGCGTTGGTGATCAAAGAAAAGGCTCTCGGTACTGACCATCCGTCAGTGGCCACGAGTTTGAACAACTTGGGCGTGCTCTACTCCAACCAACGGCAGTACATGCGGGCCGAGCCGCTTTACAAACGTGCGCTGGCGATTTACAATAACGCTTTCGGCCCGGACCATCCGTCTGTAGCCGCGAGTCTGAACAACCTTGCCTCACTCTACTACACGCAGGGCCAATACAAGCAGGCCGAGCCGCTTTACAAACGCGCGCTGGCGATCAAAGAAAAGGCCTTCGGGCCGAATCATCCAGATGTGGCTATGAGCCTGAACAATCTGGCGGCGTTATATCGAGCGACACTGCGTGATAAAGAAGCTGAAGAGCTGGAAAAACGGGTAGCTAAGATTCGCTCTATGGAGCGCTAACATAGAATGAGCGTTTCTTAAAAGCACTCAATCTTTGTCGTAGGTCGGTGTTCCGAACTAGCGGTAAGCTAGTGAGAAACCCGACAATCTCTTCGTAAATAGCGCCTGTCGGGTTTCTTCGCCCCTGCAAATGCATGGGTCTACGGAACCCGACCTACGAAACAAGATTCGCTCTATCAAGCGCTGACCCGGAATCCTTTAAGAAATAATTCAGAGAGCCGCTATTCAACCGGTAGCATATTGAAATTAACGCCGCGGATTGATTCGCCACCCCGTTTGGGAAGGATTTCGAAGTTTCGTCCGTCACGGTCAGCCCGGTAACCTGATTCGGCAAGTTGTTCGGAATCAAGATAAACGCGGTACTTGCCCGGCAATAACCCAAGATAGAAGAATTCACCATCGTTTATTAACAATCTGATTGATCAAAAAGTCTACTGTAATTGAGAGATGCGGCGCTTTACGGGTTCGACAAACGCAGAGAGCTGACCGTCAGCGTACCTGATAAATTCTGTATATTCTTCTACTGCTAGCTTTCGCATTCCTTCGCGATCATAGATCCGCGCCAGATTATAATGCGCCTGCGCAGACGATGGCTCCACAGTGAGAAAGCGCTTGAATTCATACATCGCGGAATCTGCCTGTCCGTTTTCCAGATGCGCCAAACCACGGTGATACCCGATTAGCGGGTCAGCGGGTGAGAGTTGTCGGGCTCGATCAAAGTCGGCGAAGGCTTGCTCTAACATTCGAGCGCCAGTGTATGCGATTCCCCGGCGGAGATATGCCGTGTGGTTCTCGGGGTTCAACTCAAGCGCCAGAGCAAAATCCTCCAGCGCAGTGGCAAAATTCCCAGAACTGAGCGCTGCTACACCTCGGCCGCAGACCAACTCCGAAGCATTTTCAGTTTTTATTATCAGGCGTGTGAAACGCTGACGCATGTCAATCAGCGAGTCAATTACCGTGTAGCTGAAGATTTTCGCTCCATTGGCGTTCAGGTGATTATGGTCACGAAAGTCATCGATCTGATTCAACGTCAGGCTGTTATTGTAATCAATATATTGAACACCGCGCTCGAACGCTATGGCGGAAAACTGTTCAACGACATCTCTATAGTTCGTGATAGCGGCTCTTCGTAATTCAGGTAGTGGCGCAGTAACCAAAAGAATATTACTCCCCTGCGCAAGAACTAAGTCGATTACCCGTTTCAGATATTCGATCTGCTTTCCTGATACCTCAACGGGTTTTCTTTCACCGAAGAAATCTTTGGTATGGATAATCTGCGAATATACATATCCACCGCTGCGATACTCCTGATTGGGGATAGCCTGTTGAACTGCTTTAGACACCGGGCTGGTTAACTCGGTGAATATCTGCCCTACGAGCGCATTGAACGCATGCGGGCTTGGGGCGGCGAGCGTCATTTTGAATAGATCAGTGGACAGCTCGCGGTTCGGCAGTAGCTCATAGAGACCTTCGAGACCGTCAAGCTCCATCGCGCTCGGATACAGCTCAAAAATAACGAGCTTCGGATCGAATTGGTCCCAGTATTTCTCGAGGAGATAGTAGGTATTGACTGGCGCTTGCGAGCCGGAGCCAAGATTAAACGATGTGACGCCCAAGCGTGAAAATACCGCCGGATCAAATGATTGATAGCTATGCGATGAACCAATAAATAGAATATCGACATCTGATACGTTCTCCGCCTCACGAAATCGCTCGAGCGTGAATCCGTGGGTGTGTGGCACGATCGGATTGCCTGTTGCTAGCTGGAGAATCGAAAATCCACCGACATAAACGCTGTTCATCAAAAAGATCGACACAAAGTACAACGCCGAGAGAACACCTACGAATGTCAACGATTTCTTTACCATTGATCAATTCCTAAAATTGAAAGTATATGAACTCCGTTTTGGTATACACACCCAGAAGAATAACTCCCAAAATTAAAGCGTAATCAATTGACCATCTCCGCCAGTGCGAAGAAATGGAGCCACCGCCAACAATATCAGCGCCTGTGATAATACCGGTTGACGATCTGATCGACTGTATCATTTCCATCACAGCAATCACCGCTATAGATAAGAACAGTTGAAACCAGGCGACAGTCGGATTACTCAAATTGTAGCCGGCAATCAGGCCATTGATTCCACCTGCGAAATCAAAGTATAGTAGCTTTAGAGCTATCCCACCGAAATCCGTCAGTGAATCTGAGCGGAACAACGCAAAGGCAAATGACACA
>JACZUZ010000164.1 GCA_022572905.1 Candidatus Zixiibacteriota bacterium
TACGAATTGGGAATTTATGATCGCGAACGCGACACAGTTTACTATGTGTCCACTGACAGCATCCCTGGCATTTACGATCAACCGGAGTACTTGAAAGAATTAGAAAGCGCTGCGAATGACGGCAACGAGTCTGATAGCGCTGAAGCGCTTGAAGAAGAATCTGAAGAGGAAGAGAAGCCTCGGAAAGTTGTTATCCGCGGACCATGGTGGTCGGAGAATGGCAAGAGCGCGTTTGTAGTTGTCATGTCACTTGATTTCAAGGATCGCTGGATAATGACCCTTGATGCGGAAACCGGGGCGCTGTCTCTACTCGATTGGCAACACGACGACGCCTGGATCGGCGGACCTGGAATCTGGGGCTGGACTTATCAGGGTGAAGTAGGCTGGACTCCCGACAACAAGAGCGTTTGGTTCATGTCTGAGGAAACCGGTTATTCGCAACTCTACACTGTAAACGCTTCCTCAAAAAAGAAAATTCGTCTTACCAAAGGTGACTTTGAAGTTCAAAACGTCAGGATTTCTCGAGATAAGAAACTCTGGTATTACGTTTCAAATGAAGTTCATCCCGGTGAACAGCATTTCTATCAGTTGCCCATTAAGGGAGGAACGCCGACTCGCTTGACTTTCGCCGACGGAAGGCACAAAGTTTTCATTTCTCCGGATGAGAAAACACTGGCTATTCGCTATTCATTTTCGAACAAACCCTGGGAATTATTCGTTCAGGATAACAAATACGGCTCCAGCCCAAAGCAAATTACCAATTCTTTGAGCGAAGAATTCAATTCGTATCCATGGCGCTCTCCGAAAATTTTAACATTTACTGCCCGCGACGGAATTGAAGTCTATGCGCGCTTGTATCGTCCGGAAAATCCTCAAGCCCGCGGACCGGCAGTAGTTTTTGTGCACGGCGCCGGATACACCCAAAACGCTCACAGGTGGTGGAGCAAGTATTATCGCGAATATATGTTCAACAATTTGCTCGTTGATAACGGATACACAGTCCTGGATATCGATTATCGCGCCAGCAGAGGATATGGCCGCGAATGCAGGACGGCCATTTATCGATTTATGGGCGGCAAAGACTTAACTGATAATGTCGATGGCGCCAGGTTCCTTGTTGATAATTATGATATAGACTCCACGCGCATAGGAATATACGGTGGATCATACGGCGGCTTTATTACGCTGATGGCGATGTTCACAACACCGGATGTATTTTCCGCAGGCGCGGCGCTCAGGCCCGTAACCGATTGGGCGCATTACAATCACGGATATACCGCGAATATTCTCAACACTCCCACTATCGACAGTCTGGCATTTGCGCGCAGTTCGCCAATCTATCACGCCGAAGGCCTCAAAGGCGCGCTTTTGATGTGTCACGGGATGATTGATACGAATGTACACTTCCAGGATGTTGTCCGCCTCGCTCAAAGGCTAATTGAACTTGGCAAGGAGAATTGGGAAGTCGCGGTTTATCCGCTCGAGGCTCATAGCTTCAAAGAGCCGTCGAGTTGGACCGATGAGTATCGGCGGATTTTCAAATTATTCGAAGACAATCTTAAATAATTTTGGAAGTATGAAAAGTGAATTGATAAGCTACCGAGAATTCGAATTGAATCTATAATGTGGCAAAATATTATGACACTATTTCATGACCCTATATCATTACAATACGGTGACAATTGAACGTCTCATAAGTTTTTAGTTTTGCAAAAGGGAATCGCGCTCTTATGGGAATACATTATGTACCAATTTTAACAACGCTTTTCACTGCCTATTTTGCGGCGGAGCTTTTTAGTCGCTACCGAAGGAAGCCCGGCTCATATAATTTGCTCTGGTGGGGATTCGGCGTTGTCGCTTATGGCATTGGCACATTGGTTGAGTCGCTGATTACGATATTCGGCTGGAGCGACATTCTTTTTCGCCTCTGGTATGTGGCTGGAGCGATGATGGGTGGGGCGCCTCTAGCCCAGGGAACGGTTTATTTATTGCTCAAACGCCGCACTGCTCATATCCTTTCCGCCGCGCTGGTCCTGGCGATCACATTCGGAGCGATTGTAACTTTTCTAACTCCTCTAGACTACTCTCTGGTCGATCCCAAACTTCCTCAAGGCAATGTTATAGTCTGGCAATGGATTCGCCTGATTTCACCGTTCATCAATACATATGCCGTAATTTTCCTCGTTGGAGGCGCTATCGCATCAGCCATCAAATTTAGCAAAATTCCCAAATTCAAGAATCGCTTCGTTGGAAATACTTTGATAGCCATTGGCGCGATTCTACCGGGAATAGGCGGCGCTATGAGCCGGGCGGGTCATACCGAAGTTCTTTATCTGGCCGAGTTCGTGGGAATTATCTTCATTTTCGCCGGGTATCGCAGATGCTCTCGCGATCCGGCTCCCATCATCCACCCTGTATCGCAGGAATTGGAGGATGATAGGTTAGTCCAGTCAGCCGATTCCAGATCGTCATAATTGTTATTTTCATAAACATACGTAATTAATCAACATCTTAGCGTAAGTCGGGTGTAATCTGATTGCGCGCGGTTCATCTATTGCTTAATCTTTGATTCCATAGAGAGCGCTTTTGTGCTCTCATTTGCGAGAAAGCGTCTTGGAGGTGAAAGATTGAACCTAACTCCCCGCAAATCCCTAATTCTGTTTACTGTCCTCGTTGTATTTCTTTTCGCACAGGCTATCTGGTGGGTGACCTTTATGGAAATTCTTGCCAATGAAAAAGTTGAAATCGCCACGAAGCTGGGCGCCAGCTCGGAATACCTTGAACTCTTACATCAGGAAGAGCGCTCTCGCCAGATCATGATTGGACTGGAGGGAACGGTTTTTCTGCTTGTCATCCTTGCGGGCGTATGGTTGATCTACAGATCGCTTCGAAAACTCGAAGAGCTGAAATTTCATCAGGAAAATTTCCTGATGGCAGTGACACATGAACTCAAAACTCCGCTCGCTTCGATTCTGATGTATCTTGACACGATTGAATCCGAGAAAATATCCGCGGATAAAAAAGTAGCTCTTGTTCCGCGAATGAAAGAGGATGTCAACCATCTTAGCAAATTGGTGGACAATATTCTGGATGCGGGAAGATTTGAACGATCCGGCTATCGGCTTCGCCTCGAATGGTTTGATCTTTCGAAACTGGTTTCAATAAGACTTGATACTTTCGAGGACGCTCCCGGACAGAAGTTTTTGAAGATTCACCGGAAAATTGAAGCGAATTTGCGCTATTATGGAGATCGTAAAGCGCTGACGAGGGCAATTGATGCGATACTCGAAAATAGCATAAAGTATGGCGCTGGAGATAATGCCGAAATTGACGTAGCGGTACGCGCTGGTAAAAAGGAGATTCAAATTCATATCGCGGATAACGGCATTGGTCTGGAAAGTCGGGATCTCGGAGCTATTTTCGAGAGGTTCTACCGTGTTGGAGGCGAACTGGCCGGGCGCAGCGAAGGATCGGGGCTGGGATTATATCTGTGTAGAGAGATTATTCTGGCGCACGGTGGAGGAATAACCGCGCACTCGGATGGATTGGGAAAAGGAACCAAATTCACTATTAAGTTACAGAGGAGTAAGCGCTCTGAAGACGATACTGTTGATAGAAGATAATCTTCATTTGGCCGAAGGGATGCGCCTGAATCTTGAGGCAGAAGGTTACAAGATAGTTCATATTGCGCACGGCAATGACGTTCTGGATGAAATTCGCCGGGGACTATATGACTTGGCGCTGATGGATATCATGCTTCCCGGTATTGATGGATTGACGCTTTGCAAGAAGATCCGCGCTGAAGGCATTACAACTCCAATTCTCTTTGTCACCGCGCGCGATCAACAGGATGAAAAAATTGAGGGGCTTCTTGCTGGCGGTGACGACTATATTACCAAGCCGTTCGAAATCAAGGAGCTTTTGGTGAGAATTCAGGCGATATTCAGGAGAGTCGCCTGGTTGGCCGCGGAAGACGCAGGAAAAACATATTCATTTGATAACCGCTCGATTGATTTTCAATCTCTGGAAGCTACCACGCCCAATGGTAAGTTTTCGCTGACGCGCAAAGAATGCATGATCCTCAAATACCTTATAGAGCGTTCGGGAGAAACAGTGAGCCGAGACCAATTGCTCGATGCCGTATGGGGCTATGATGTCTACCCAACCAACCGAACAGTGGACAATTTTATTGTCCGGCTTCGCAAGATATTCGAAGACGATCCCGCCCAGCCTGTTTACATCAAGACCGTACGCGGAATCGGATATCGATTCATGCGTAGCCCGGCCGATTCAGATCCCCGAACGCGTTAGCGCGGTCTAGCCAATTTACCCAAGCGACAACCAAATAATATAGGCGGGACCCCTTTTGAAAGACGCTCCGCTATCAAACAGTAGGATATAAGTATCTGAATTTTCTCAGATCTGCGTATTCAGACTGAGTATGAAATTGCGTCCTGGCTCAACCAAAGGGTTATTCGGACTACGGCCGTTAAAAGGCTCAGAATAAATTTTATCAAAGATATTGCGAACCGTTGCCGACAACCTGACCTGATTGCAGACAGTTACACCGCCATTTATATGAAACAGAGTGTATCCGTTTGTAGGTTGATCGGTAAGGGTAGCAACTGTCGGAATGCGGTTCTGATCACCGGTCCAGCGCATGTGTAACTCCCCAAACAAGCGGTTTTTATTGTGGCGGTATCCGACCTTCGCGTCTACCTTGAACGGTGAAACAAAAACCGGGTTGTCTTCAGTATTATTATTCCCGTACTGATATGTAAGGCCGAGGCTACCGTACACACCGTTGTCACGAAATCCTTCGACAAGGACTTCAAAACCGGATATGGTAACATCGCCGACATTCTCGAAGCGCCAGAGCGGCTCAACACCTGATGAGTCAAAAATAAGTAACTGCACAAAATCGGTGTAATCGCTACGAAAGCCGATTACAGAATAATTGACGGTATTATGCACACCCTTGAATCCGACGTCAATGGTAACGCCTCTTTCCGGCTTTATGTTCGGATTCGGGCGAGTTAGATTTCCGTCGGCGCGACCATAAAAATATCTTTCTACGACATTTGGCGCTCTGAAAGCGGAGCCAATATTGCCAACAGCATTGACGCCTTTACCAAGTGGGAATACTATTCCAAGCGATCCGTTCAGCGCGGAGAAGTTGGCGTCCTGGGCGATCAGAAGGACATCGTCGTCATCAACGTATCCCGGAGTCTCTCTGGCGTTGACCCAGAAATTATCCCAGCGTAGTCCGGCGTTAAATTGTACGTCATTGAGATGAGTTTCGCCTGACACATAAACTCCTAGCGCTTTCCAGTCGCTGTCTGGAACCGACGGGCCAATGGTAGTGTCGTTGAATGGAAATGGTCCGAATCCCTCTAAGCGCGAAATCGAGATTAGGTCGCTCCTAATTTCTTCGCGCCATGAGTCAAATTCAAAGGTTAGAAGCGTCTTGCTCGATACTCTGTATAACTCCTGGAAATTGAAGCCAAGTTTTTCAACTTTGGTCGAGCTCAAAGATGTTTGCGGAATAACAAACCCTGGA